>NZ_JAHBDR010000061.1:0-63210 GCF_019956575.1 Pseudomonas sp. A-R-19 | reverse complement strand
GTTAGGTCGCATCGATGAAAAGGATGCAAAGGAAGATTATGTGACGTTAAAGGTGATCAGAAGTAAGTGACCTGGTGTTACCTATGTGACTGAACTCTTCTGTTACCTATGTGGTTGATCCCTTCACGCCCCTGGCGTCCGGCCCCTCGCTGAGGCTCGGGGTTCCTTCGCTCCGGTATTCATCCGGGGGCATCGCCCTCCGGTTGGCTTCGCTGGCACCTACATGCGATGAGTTCGACTGCGTCGAACGGCGCTGCGCGCCAATCCCCGGATGAACACCTCCACTCAGCCTTCCGAGGGGGCGGGTGGATCAAGATCAAGAGCTGCAGGCGAGCTAACGCTCGGCCTGATGAGTGGTGAAAAGCGAAGGTGTACGCCGATTTGCCTTTGCTCTTATGTAGGAGCTGGCTTGCCAGCGATGGCGGCCTGCCAGCCAACCAATCCCTCGCAGGTACACGCCGCTCAAACTGTGGGAGCGGGCTTGCTCGCGAAGGCGGCCTGCCGGCCGACCAATCCCTCGCAGGTACACGCCACTCAAACTGTAGGAGCTGGCTTGCCAGCGATGGCGGCCGACCAGCCAACCAATCCCTCGCAGGTACACGCCACTCAAACTGTGGGAGCGGGCTTGCTCGCGAAGACGGCCGACCAGCCAACCAACATCTTGCAGATGTACCCAATCAAACTGTAGGAGCTGGCTTGCCAGCGATGACGCCCTACCAGCCGGCCATTATTTTACGCCTTGTCCGGCATTCTTCACCCCTGACCCGAAACGTTCTACCCCGGCAATCTCAACTCCGCACACAACCCGCCACCCTCACGATTGCTCAAGGTCAACGCCCCGCCAATCGCGATCGCCAGTTGCTGGGCAATCGCCAACCCCAGCCCGGTGCCGCCGGTGCTGCGGTTGCGGGAGTTTTCCACGCGGTAGAAGGGTTCCATCACTTGCTTGAGTTCTTCCTCGGCGATCCCCGGACCACGGTCGAGGATTTTGATCGAGAGGTTGCCATTGGCCTGCTTTTCCACCCGCAACTCGGCGGCACCGGCAAACTTCAATGCGTTGTCCGTCAGGTTGACCAGTACCCGGCGCAAGGCGTGGGGGCGGGTGTCGATGACGGCGGCACTCTTGCCGGTGAGTTGAACGTCCTTGCCCACGTCCTGGTAGTCGAACACCAGGCTGTCGAGGAATGAGTCGAGGTCGGTGCGGCGGCTTTCTTCGGTGGCGCCGTGGATGCTGCGGGCGTAGGCCACGCCTTCGCGCACCAGGTGTTCCATCTCGCCCAGATCGTTCCACAGTTTGTCTTTTTCGCTGGAGTCGTCCATGAACTCGGCGCGCAGTTTCATGCGGGTGATGGGGGTTTGCAGGTCGTGGGAGATGGCCGCGAGCAGTTGCATGCGTTCTTTCAGGTACGCCGCGATGCGTGCCTGCATCGAGTTGAAGGCCTTGGCGGCGTGGGCGACTTCGGTCGGGCCTTTTTCGTCGAGGAGCACGGGGTGGGTGTTGGGGTCGAGGGTTTCGACGGCGCCGGCGAGGCGGGTGAGGGGGCGGATGGCGATTCTGACCGCCAGCCAGGAGCAGGCCAGCATCAACGCCAGTTGCCCGAGCAGCACGATGGGCAGCCAGGGCGACAACGGGACCATCGCCGGGCGCACGTCGATGGTCAGCGGGCTGCCGTCCGCCAGGTTCAAATGCACTTGAAAATGCTTTTTCGGCCCGGGGATGTCGGTAAAGGTCATCGGGTAATCGTGGCCGATGGCGTCCTTGATCGAGGCCAGGGCAATGGGCGCATCGGGCATGTCGCTGCGTATCGGCGTGCCCGGTGAACCCTCATCGAGCAGGTAACTGTAATTGCGTCGCTCCAGTTGCTGCAGCCAACCGGCGCGCTCATCGGCGGGCAAGCGGTCGAGGATGGCAACGGAGGTGGAAACGTCGGTTTCCAGGTTGCCGAGCATGGTGTTCTTCGAGGATTCGTAGCGTTCGTAGTACTGCGCACCAAAGGACAAGGCCTGGGCGAGGATCAGGCCAATCAGGAAAATCAGCGACAGCCGCGAGGCCAGGGTGCGCGGCCAGTGCAGCGCCAGGGTCATGATTGATCGCCCAGGATTTCCACCGGCAGGGAAAACACATAGCCTTCGCTGCGCACGGTCTTGATGTAGGCCGGTTCGCGGGCGTCGTCGAGCAAGCGCTGGCGCAGGCGGCTGACCAGCAGGTCGATGGAGCGATCGAACAGATCGGCGTCGCGGCCCTGGGTCAGGTTGAGCAATTGATCACGGTTGAGCACCCGTTGCGGGTGGTCGAGAAACACCCGCAGCAATCGGTACTCGGCACCGCTCAGGGCCACCATGGTGCCGTCCTCATCGAGCAGGTGGCGGGCCGAGGTGTCCAGGCGCCAGCGACCGAAGGCCAGCAGGCGACTGGCTTCGGTCACCACCAGGTTCGGCGGCAGCATGCGGGTGCGCCGCAGCACCGCGTTGATCCGCGCCAGCAGTTCACGGGCGGCGAACGGCTTGACCAGGTAATCGTCGGCGCCCATTTCCAGGCCGAGGATGCGGTCGGTTTCATCGTTGCGGGCGGTGAGCATCAGGACCGGCGTGGCCTTGTGTTTGCCCGCGCGCAGTTCGCGGCAGAGCAGCAGGCCATCGTCCCCCGGCATCATGATGTCCAGCACGATCAGGTCCACCGGCGTGGTTTCCAGAAACGCGCGCATCTGCCGTCCATCCGCCACGACGGTGGTGCGCAGGCCGTTCTTCTTCAGGTAATTGCCTACCAGTTCGCGGATTTCGCGGTCATCGTCAACGATGAGGATGTGATCAACGTGATCCATTGGGCCAAACCTCTGATGAATGGGGAATGCCACACAGTCTATCGAGCCCGGGCGGGCTCGCCTGCCGCCCTTTGTATTGCAGTGTATCTGGCTTGCCCGCGGATACACACGAAGGCAAAAAAACCGATTTTCAGCGGTTTTGTATTGCTCTGTATCTGCGCCCGGTTCTGATACGTACCGATTGATTGGCGTCGATTCCCGACACAGACGAGATACCTCACAGGCTTTTAATAGGTTCCATCGAGGCAAACCAGACCGCCTCGGCCAAACGAACCAACGACCTGTTGAAACTTTGAGGAATCCGCCATGAACACCAAGGCCATCTACGCCGCTTGCCTGTTTGCCGCCCTGAACATCTGCACCCTGTCGGCCCGTGCCGAAGCCGATGTCGCGCCTAAAACCTACACCTATGGCAGCCACCTCGACATCAAGAAAGTGGTGTCGCTGACCGAGGACTCTACGCCTTCCTGCGGCGTGGTGAATGCCCGGCTGACCTACCTCGACTCCCAGTCCGAAACCCGGGTGCTGGATTACAGCAAGTTCGCCGACAACTGCAACTCGCAGAACTGAGTGCTGCGATCAACCACTGTTTAATCCATTTGCAACAGGAAGGACATCATGAACAACGTTTCCCGCTTCTTGACCGCCATCGCCTTTTCCGTCGCTGGTGCCGCAGCCCATGCCAACGCCGCCGTCGAGCAAAGCGCCTGTGGTAGCAGCACCTGCTTCCAGCTCACGCCAGTGGCAGAGAAGGGTACCAATGGCTTCCTGGCGCAAGACGGTGCCAGCCGCACGCCGCAGGGGCAGTTGCTGGATGAACAGACCGCTTGAAAACACCCCCAATCCACTGTGGGAGCGGGCTTGCTCGCGAAAGCGGTCGTTCGGTTGATATCAATGTTGAATGGACCGGCCAATTCGCGAGCAAGCCCGCTCCCACAAGGATTCTGTGTCGTCCACTAATTTGCATTAGGTGATCCCATGTTACTCATCGCTTTCCTGGGCGGCATATTGACCGTCCTCAGCCCGTGCATCCTGCCGGTCGTGCCATTCCTGTTCGCCGGGGCCGACCGCACACGCTCCTCGATCCTGCTCACCCTCGGCGGCATGGTTCTGACGTTCGCCCTGGTTTCGAGCCTGGCCGTGGTCAGCACTGAGTGGGTGATACAAGCCAGCAACACCGGCCGCCACGTCGCCCTGTTCGTGATGGTGCTGTTCGCCCTGTCGCTGATTTCGGCCCGGGTCGGCGACTGGCTGGCGCGGCCCTTCGTGGTGCTGGGCAATCGCATCGACCCGAACTCGCGCAAGATGTCCGGACCGCTGGCTTCGATCATGATCGGTGTCGCCACCGGGCTGCTCTGGGCCCCGTGCGCCGGACCGATCCTCGGAGTGATTCTGACCAGCGCCATGCTGCAGGGCGCGAACGCCGGTACCAGTCTGCTGCTGGTGGCCTATGGCGCGGGCAGTGCGCTGTCCCTGGGTACCTTGATCTTTGCCGGTCGCGGCCTGGTCAATCGCTTGAAACCAGCGATTCCGGTCACTGGCTGGTTGCGTCGTGGCGCCGGGGTCGCGGTGTTGGGCGGGGCAGCGGTGATTGCCACGGGTGCCAATGACCAACTGCTGGCCAACACCTCATCCGAAGCGGTCAGCAGTGTCGAGAAAGGCGTACTGGAAACCGTGCCGAAAGTCGTCGATTACCTGGTCAGCAAGGTCAAGGCCGACAGCACCATGGGCAACGCCCAGGGCGCCATGCCGTCGCTGTCCGGCGCGGTGGACTGGATCAACTCGCCCGCACTGACCAACGAAGCGCTCAAAGGCAAGGTGGTGCTGGTGGACTTCTGGACCTTCGACTGCATCAACTGCAAGCACACCCTGCCGTACGTGAAGGACTGGGCGAAGAAGTACGAAAAGGACGGTCTGGTGGTGATCGGCGTACACACGCCCGAATACGGCTTTGAACGCATCATCGACAACGTCAGGGCCAAGGTGAAGGAATACGGCATCACCTACCCGGTGGCGATCGACAACAACTACGCGATCTGGCGCAACTTCGACAACCAGTACTGGCCGGCGCACTACATCATCGATGCCAAGGGGCAGGTGCGTTACACGCACTTTGGTGAAGGCAGCTACGACACTCAGGAACAAGTGATTCAGCAGTTGCTGGAAGAGGCCAAGGCCGGCACGCCCGCCGCGTAAACCGCTCGATCAATGGCTCACAGGTCTCGCGCCATGAGCCATTGATCCTTGTCCCACGCCCGAAAACGCTCCAGCACTACCCAACCGCGCCTGGCGTAGTAATCGCTCTGGTCCTGGGTGTGCAGGTAGATCCTCGTCTCGCCGCTGGCTTTGGCTTGCGCGCAAATCCCTTCGATCAACCGCTCCGCCAGGCCCTTGCCGCGTGCCTCGGGAGTAACGAACACGCAAGCGAGCCAAGGCCCAAGATCCGGGCGATGGGCCAGATCGGCCCGGGCCAGTGCCGCGCCGCCCAGCAGCTCATCATGGTCAAGGGCAATCAGACATTTCCAGTCGCCGCTGTGTTGGCCTTCGGCGAACTCTCGTTGCCAGTCGGGCAGTGGCTGCCCAGCGTATTCGTAGTGGAACTGCTGGTGGATCCACGCAGCGAATGTGTTGCTGTGCTGCATATGGAGAGCAAGCCAGTCCAGGCGGGGTGTCATGGTGTGAGTCCTTTCAGAGGTCAGTCGCGAGAGTAGCGGTCCTGGGTGGTGCTGTCGCCCCTACCGGCTCAGTGACCGCTCAAGTGATTCGAAGCCGCCTGCCCGCGCCGCCACGCCGCCGGCGGTGCGCCAAACTCGCGACGAAAAGCGCGGCTGAAGGCGGTATCGGTCTGGTAGCCGACTTCTTCGGCGATCCGCGTCAATGAGCTGTTGCTGCTGCGTAACAGGTTGGCGGCGAGCAGCATGCGCCATTGCGTCAGGTACTGCATCGGCGAGATCCCCACCAGTTGCTGGAAGCGTTCGGCCAATACCGATCTTGAGGTGCTGGCGCTGCGCGCCAGTTCTTCCAGCGTCCAGGCGTGGCAGGGGTTCTTGTGCAAGGCGTTGAGGGCGGCGCCGACAATGCGGTCGCGCACGCCGGCCAGCCAGCCGGTGCGGCCTTCGTCCTGTTCGTTCATGTACAGGCGCAGCACTTCGATGAACAGCACTTCGGCGAGTTTGGCCAATACCCCTTCACCGCCGGGGCGGGGCGAGCGGGCTTCGGCGAGGGCATAGTGCACGGAAGATTCCAGCCAGATGCCGGCGCTCGAACCGCGCACATTGACCCGCACCACGGCCGGCAAGCCCTTGAGCAGCATGCCCGCCAGGCGCGTGTCGCACGCCAGGTAGCCGCACACCAGGCGGGTGACCGCGCCACCGCCGCCATAACTCAGTTGCCGGGGCCGCCGCGCCAGCACCGCATCCAGGCGCGCACCCGTGGCCGGGAGCAATCCCGGTCGGGAGCACATGCGATGGGCGTCACCCTGGGGGAAGATCACCACGTCGCCCGCGCTCAGCAGCAGTGGCGGATCATCGCCCAGTTCGACATAGCACTCGCCCTCGGTGATCAGGTGAAAGATCACCACCCGTTCCGCATCGGGCTCCAGGAACGGCGCCGCCGTGTCGGCACTGGGCGACTGGTAGCACCAGGGCGCGGTGAACCGGGCGTTGATGAAGATCGCGCCGACCAGGTGCACGACGCGCAGGGTCTGTGACAGAGCGTCCATAAGGAGTTCCCGTGCAAGGATTCCTGATTGTGAACGCGTCGGCGCGCATCGTGGAATCTCCGGACGATCGGGCAGGGTTGGGCGACGATCGGGCAGGACGCCAACGCCCGCCAGGACGATAGTTTGTCTACAGGGTCAGCACCGACCCTGCCACCTAGAACAAGAAAAGAGAGGTTGCCATGCCGAAGTTCGTCATTGAACGCGAGATCCAGGGCGCTGGAGATCTGTCGGAAAGGGATTTGAAAGCCGCTTCGCAAAAGTCCTGCCGGGCGTTGCGGGATTTGCCAGAGGTGCAGTGGCTGCAGAGTTATGTCACCGGCGACAAGCTCTACTGCGTATACATCTCGCCGAACGAAGAGCAAATCAGGGAGCACGCGAGGATCAGTGGTTTCCCCGCCAACCGCATTTCCCAGGTGATGAACGTCATCGATCCGACGACGGCGGAGTAACCGCCCGTCAGGCCCGACTCGTGTTTCAGCCCAGAGATTGTCTCCATGAGTACACCCATTGATCTGACTGCCTTGAAAAACCGCCAGATGGCCTCCTGGGCCAGCGGCGACTACGCCGTGATCGGTACCACCCTGCAAATTGTCGGCGAGCAACTGGCCGAAGCCTGCGACCTGTTGTGCGATGAACGCGTGCTCGATGTCGCCGCCGGCAACGGTAACGCGACACTTGCCGCCGCGCGCCGTGGCTGTCAGGTGACGTCCACCGACTATGTCGCGGCCTTGCTGGAGCGCGGCGAAGAGCGGGCCCGGGCAGAGCGCCTGAAAGTCTCCTTCCAGGTTGCCGATGCCGAAGCCTTGCCCTTTGCCGACGGCAGTTTTGATGCCGTGCTGTCGACCTTCGGCGTGATGTTCACGCCGGACCAGCCCAAGGCCGCCGCGGAACTGGCGCGGGTTTGCCGCCCGGGCGGGCGGATCGGCCTGGCCAACTGGACGCCGGAAGGTTTTGTCGGCCAGATGTTCAAGACCCTTGGCCAGCACCTGCCACCCGCGCCGGGAGCGAATCCGCCCTCGCGCTGGGGCACCGAAGCCTGGTTGCACGAGCACTTCGACGAACGGGAGTTCCTGCTCCAGGTGACGCGCCGCACCTTCAATTTCCGCTATCGCTCGACGGCGCATTTCATCGACACCTTCCGCCGCTGGTACGGGCCGATGCACAAGGCCTTCGCCGCACTGCCCGAGGACGGCGCCAAGGCGCTGGAAGCGGACCTGACCGAGCTGATCAACCGGATGAACCGGGCGGGAGACAAGTCGCTGGTGGTGCCGAGTGAATACCTGGAGGTGGTGATTACGCGGCGCTAATGGCCCTTGTAGGAGCGAGCCTGCTCGCGATGGACTCGAAAACACCGCGTGCATCCAGAAAACACGCGTAATCGTTATCGACCATCGCGAGCAGGCTCGCTCCTACAAGGGGGTAGTGTGATGCCTGCTAAATGACTTTCGCCGGCATGGCTACTTGAGCCGCGATTCGTCGAGCCACTCCAGCGCCGTGCGCCACAGGCAGATGCCCAGGAAGTACGCCGACATCAGTAGCCAAAGCCCCATCACCAACGGGTTGATGACGGGATGGTTGAGCACCAGCGACAAACTGCACAGCAACCAGATGGCCGTCACCGCAATGTTGATCGGCATGAACCGGCGCACGCGGAACGGATGCAGGAATTTCATCCGGGTCACGGTCAGCAAGGCCAGGCCAATGATCGTGAGGAAGGTGATCCACGCTGATGGGGCGATGATGTACAGGCACAGGGCAACCACGTTCCAGGCGGCGGGGAAGCCCTGGAAGTAGTTGTCCTTGCTTTTCATGTTGACGTTGCAGAAACAGAACAGCGACGACACCAGAATCAGCGACACGCTCAGCAGCAAGGTGTAGTCCGGCAACGGGATGTAGCGGTAGATGAACAGGGCAGGGATAAACACATACGTCAGGTAATCGATCACCAGGTCGAGGATCGAGCCATCGAAGCTCGGCAGCACCGACTGCACATTGACCTTGCGTGCCAGCGCGCCGTCCAGGCCGTCGACGATCAGGGCGACACCCAGCCATAACAGGCAATGGGTCGGCTGGTTATCCAGCAGGGACAGGGTGGCGAGGAAGGCGGTGACCACGCCAGTGGCGGTAAAACCATGGGCGCCCCAGGCTTTGAGTCTGGCGATGTAGAGGGTTGAAATCACAGGGGCGTTCTCCAGTGAATGAAGCAAGCCAGTTGTTACCCCGGTTACGGGGCGGTGGCAAACCGGGTCGGGTTGCAGGTATCGACCGGGTATCCGCGAATAAGGTTCACCACTCATGAATCTTAGCTGCGCCGCGAAGAAATACCCCGGACAAATCCGCGCTGGCGTGGGTACGTCAGCCCAACGGTGCTGGCACATTCGCCTGCGGGGGCTATCGTTGCCTGACTGGATAAACACCTGACAAAGAGGACTGCGTCATGAACACCAGCGATCTGCTCGAACAATTATTGCGTGCCGGCCAGGGCTCGATGGCGCAACAGGGTGGCGGTGGCGCGTCCGCCCAAGGCGGGCTCGGCGACCTGGGTGGATTGCTCGGCGGGTTGTTGGGCGGTGGCGCCGGTGCTGGCGGTGGTGGTGCAGGATTGGGCGGTTTGCTCGGTGGTTTGCTGGGTGGCGGTTCACCGATGGGCGGCGCGCCACAAAGTCGTTCCGGAGGCGGTACTAATTATGCGGCGCTGGCGTCCCTCGGCATGATGGCGTTCCAGGCGTACCAGACCTGGCAGCGCAGCCAGGCGTCGGCACCGCAGGAAGCACCACGCACCGTGGACTTGCTCGCCGGCCCGGAGGCCGAGGAGCACAGCCATGCGATCCTGCGGGCATTGATCGCGGCGGCCAAGGCCGATGGCCGAATCGATGACGCCGAGAAGCAGATGATCAGTACTGAAATCGGCCGTCACACCGACGATCCGCAATTGCAGCAATGGCTGGACGATGAGGTCGCCAAGCCATTGGACGCCAATGAAGTCGCGCAGTCGGCCACCGACCCGGCCATCGCCTCGGAGATGTACCTGGCCAGCGTGATGCTGGTGGACGATCAGCAGGACGCCGAGCGTAACTATCTGGATGAATTGGCCGCGGCGTTGCAGATCGACCCAGAGTTGCAAGTGCATCTGGAACAGCAGGCCAAGGGCGCTGCCTGACCCCATAAGCAAAGCTTCGCGAGCAAGCCCGCTCCCACAGGTTATTGGGCGATCCTGGCATTTGTGTCTGGCCGAGATCCCCTGTGGGAGCGGGCTTGCTCGCGAAGAACGATGACACGGTCAACCTGCTGAAACACCGGCCGTACCCCACGTCACAAGCCCGTCCGTCCGGGCATTCTAAACGCCAATTGAATTATTGCCCCGCTCGCTGGCTCTGCTGGGTTAGGAGACGTTTGCATTCAACGTCCTGGCGCGAAGCAGGTGAGCCATGCCCCGAAGCTCAAGCAAGGAAAAATCATCGCCACTGACGGGTGCGCGCAAAGCCAGGCTGCCGGACCTGCTCAAGCCTCAGCTGGCAACGCTGGTGGAAAAAGTCCCGGACGGCCCATGGCGTTACGAAATCAAGTTCGACGGCTACCGGATCATGGCGCGCATCGACCACGGCGAGGTGAAACTCATCACCCGCAATGGCCACGACTGGACCCACAAACTACCCCGGCAGGCCCAAGCCCTGGCCGCACTGGGCCTGGAATCGGCGTGGCTCGATGGTGAAATGGTGGTGGCCGACGACCAGGGTGTAGCGGACTTTCAGGCGCTGCAAAACGCTTTCGAGATGGATCGCAGCGACGGCATTCTCTACTACCTGTTCGATCTGCCGTACCTCAACGGCGTGGACTTGCGCGAAGTGCCGGTCGAAGAGCGCCGGACCGCGCTTTCAACGGTGCTCAACGGCAATGACCAGCCGTTGCTGCGCTTCTCCGAGTCATTTGGCGAGGAGCCACAGGCCTTGCTCAACAGCGCCTGCCAGATGCGCATGGAAGGGCTGATCGGCAAGCGCCTGGGCTCGCCTTATGTGTCCCGGCGCAGCAGCGACTGGATCAAGCTCAAATGCCAGCATCGCCAGGAGTTCGTCATCGTCGGTTTCACCGAACCGAAAGGCTCGCGCCATGCCTTCGGCGCACTGCTGCTGGGGCTGCATGACCGCGATAGCGGCGAGTTGCGTTACGCGGGCAAGGTCGGCACCGGGTTCAACGAGGCGACCCTGCGCAGCATCCATGAGCAGCTCAAGCCGTTGCAGGTGAAAAAACCGCCGGTGGTCAATCCACCCGGCGGTTCCGAGGCCAGGGATGTGCACTGGCTCAAACCCCGATTGCTGGCCGAAGTGGCCTTCGCCGAAATGACCAGGGACGGCTCGGTGCGGCATGCCGTGTTCCATGGCCTGCGCAATGATAAACCGGCACATGCCATCACCGAGGAGCGCGCGAAAACCGTGAAGACCTCCACTGCGAAAAAAACCACGCCCAAGAACACCGCGCCCGCACCGTCACAAATCGGCCTGGAGGAGGGCAAGGTGCGCATCACTCACCCGGACCGGGTGATCGACCCCGACAGCGGCACCACCAAACTGCAGCTGGCGCAGTACTACGCGAGTGTCGCCGAGTGGATCCTGCCCGAACTCAAGGATCGCCCGGTGGCGCTGGTGCGTGCGCCGGACGGCATCGGCGGCGAACTGTTTTTCCAGAAGAATGCCGAGCACCTGGCGATCCCCGGCATCACCACCCTCGACAAACAACTTACCGGCCAGCCGATCATGCTGATCAACAACGCCGAGGCGCTGATTGGCGCGGTGCAGATGGGTACCGTGGAGCTGCATACCTGGAATGCTACGTCTGACAAACTCGACAAGCCGGATCGTTTTGTCCTCGACCTTGACCCGGACCCGGCGTTGCCGTGGAAGCGCATGGTCGAGGCCACGCAACTGACGCTGTCGGTGCTGGATGAACTGGGGCTCAAGGCGTTTCTGAAAACCAGCGGTGGCAAGGGCATTCACGTGGTGGTGCCGCTGACCCGCAAGCTCGGTTGGGATGAGGTCAAGGATTTCAGCCATGCCATTGTCAGCCACATGGCCAATCTGTTGCCCGAGCGTTTTTCGGCGGTGTCGGGGCCGAAGAACCGGGTCGGCCGGATCTTCATCGATTACCTGCGCAACGGCCTGGGGGCGACCACCATTTGTGCCTACGCCGCGCGCACCCGTGAGGATTTGCCGGTGTCAGTGCCGATCTTTCGTGAGGAGGTGGCCGAGCTGAAGGGGGGGAATCATTGGAACGTGCACAACGTGCATGAGCGCCTTTCAGAAGTGGGGGACGCGCCATGGGCGCAGATGCCCGGAACCCGGCAGGCGATCACCGCCGAAATGCGTAGGCGGGTCGGAATGAAGAAGTGACCGCAAACGACGACCACCTGTGGCGAGGGAGCTTGCTCGCGCCCGACTGCGCAGCAGTCGCAAAATGGTCATTGTCGACCGGATTTTGGGGCTGCTACGCAACCCGGCGCGAGCAAGCTCGCTCGCCACAAGGGCAGGGTGTTACTTCAGGAATGCCTGGAAGTCGCTGCCCATCTTGTCGATCGCAGCTTTGAAGTCCTTGGCAGTCACCTTCTGGCTCTCGTTTTTCAGCTCGGTGCCAAACACTTTGCGCACCACTTTGGCCACGGTCTGATTGCTCTTCGCGTCGACGAACTCGGCTTCGATGAACAGAATGGTTTCCTGGTCACGGTGACCGGTGGCGGCCTGGGTTGCACCGACTACGGCGGCGATGGGGACCACTTCGTACCACTTCATGCCTTCGTTTTCGGCGTTAACCCCGGTAATCGCCGCACGCATGATCAGCGGGCGCGAGCCCGCAGGTGCGGCAGAGGTGTTGGTCACTACGCGATACTTCTGACCCAGTGTGGCCTTGGCTTTGCTGGTCATGTAGTTCTGGATGTCGTCCAGCGTCTGCTGGTTGACCCGCTCATTGGGCTTGGGGGCAGGGTAGAGCTCCAGTTTGTTGAACACCACAGTGTCATAGGCATTCGGGTTCCACGAAGGGCTGACCCAGCGCATCGCGGTGCCGCCGCTCGGCGTTTCGACTTCCTGCAGGTTGTTGTAGTTGGACAGGTAACCTGAGTATTGCTCCTTATCAGTCACTTTCGAGGTGCAACCGCCAAGCAACAGACTGGCCAGCGCGGTGCCGACGAGCAGTTTTCGGGATAGATTCATAGTGGTGTTTACTCCTTGGATGAAAGCGTCTTTTTTTGAGCCAGGCATTAGAATCGCCAAGTCATGTTTCCGGTTATAGCTTGAATCCAGGCATTGTCGAATTCTCCGGAAATTTGATTGCCCGATACGGATTTCGTTTGCTCGACCGGCATGTCGCCAAGCCAGACCATGGCCCAACTGACGTTGACATCGGTGTCCTTGTTCAGAGCATAGGTGGCTCCTGTGGCAATGCGCCAGGATTCGTTCATCGGCACCACCACACTGCGATTGCTGTCCGAGACGGCGCTGCTGTCGTAGGCCACGCCGAAGTTCCACAACAACTGTTCGGTGGCCTGGTATTGCGTGCCAAGGGAAAGGTGCCAGGTGTCCTTGAAGCCGGCGTCGACGGTTTTTGATTGCGAGCCAAGCGCGGTGGTGTCGACCTCTACGGCGATGTCGCCAAATTCCGACCAGTCCTGCCAGTTGACCGAGGCCAGCAGCGCCCATTGCCGGTCCAGTTGCTGGAATAGGCTCAGGGTCACGGTTTGCGGCACCTTCATGTCGAGTTCGGTGTTGGTGTTGTTGACCCTATCGAGCAGACGTCCGTCGCCCTTCACATCGAGACGGTCCTCGAAGTCCAGGTCGACCTGGCTGGTGTAGGTCAGGCCGATGCGCGTGCCGGGTTGCGGGGCGTAGATCACGCCGACGTTGGCGCCATAGCCCCAGTCGTTGTCGCGGTACTTGTATTGGCCGTCAGCGCGGTCAGTGAAGCCGAAAGGAGAACGGTCGATGGCGGTGTCTGCCTTCAACATGCCGTACATGGCCTTGATGCCCAGGCCGACCGACCACTGCTCGTTGAAGCGATACGCCACGCTGGGTACCAGTGACAAGCCGAGCAGGCTGGAGTTCTGTGTGAAGTAGCGGCCGGACCAGTCGTTGTCGTAATTGAGCGCCAGGCCGAAGTCACCGTACTGGCCGAAACCGACGCTCCAGTGCTCGTCCAGTTCATGGCTGATGAAGAAGCTGCCACCGGGCATCGGATCAAGGGCATTGCCGCTGCCGCTACCCGAGACATTGGTGCCGGAGTCGCGGTCGAAGCTCAGGTCACCGTACAGAACCTGCAAGCCGGCAGTGATTTGCGTGCCTGGCAGATAGCTCATGCCTGCAGGATTGCTGGCGATGGTCGAGGGGCCTTGGGCACGGGCGGCGGCGCCGGCGTTGGCCAGGCCGGCGTTATCGGTGCCGATTTCATAGAGCATGATGCCGCCGGCCCAGGCTTGCTGACAGCACAGGGCAAGTAGCGCAGAGGTGGGCAGGGCAGCTGTTTTTATTCGCATTGAAATCCCTCAGCAATTGTCCATTTCGAATACGGGTGGACTGCACCAGCCACCCGTGGATTCGGCTGTTACTTGGCCATCTCTGCTCGAGCCTTGGCGATCTTGGCTTTGACCGAGTCGAGGTTGAAACTCGCGCCTTTTTGCATCGGCGGGAACTCGATCGCTGTTTCAGCCAGTTTGGCCACCTGTTGCTGGACGAACACGAAGCGCCAGAACTGGAATTTGAACCAGTCGAAGTATTGTTGCGATCCCTGCGCGGCCTGGTTTTCCGGCCAGCCCATGCGCTCGAACGGGTCGAGTCGAAGATTGGTCAGGATCGGCACGTCCACATCAACTTTAGCCCCCAACCAGCCACCCGGTTGGTCAATGAAGCGATATTTGTAGTCGTCTATGCGCACTGCACCCAGGGCACTCTCTCCAAAGTAGAAGATTTCATGCCGGTTCGACGGACCTTTTCCGGTGATCATTGGAGTTTGATCATAGCCGTCCAGGTGAACTTTGTAGGTGGTGTCGCCCAATTGCTTGCCTTTGAGCAGTTCGGCGGTGATGTTCGGGTTGCCCGCCGCCGCGACCAGGGTCGGGAACCAGTCCATGCCGGACATGATGCCGTTGGCGATCTGGTTGGCCGGTACCTTGCCCGGCCAGCGAATGATCGCCGGTACCCGGAAACCACCCTCCATGACCGTGCCTTTGCCCATGGCGAACGGGGTGGTGCCGCCATCAGGCCAGGTGAAGTTCTCGGCACCGTTGTCGGTGGTGAAGATCACGATGGTGTTGTCGTCCATGCCGTCTTTTTTCAGCTTCGCCAGGACATCGCCAACGACGTCATCGAGCTGCGCCATGCCGGCTTCCTGTTCCGACCAGCCATTCTCCGAGTTGCGCATGGCCTCGTACTTGTCGGACAGGTGCGTGACGATGTGCATGCGGGTCGGGTTGAGCCAGACGAAGAAGGGTTTGTTGTCCTGTTTGGCCTTGTCGATGAACGAGAAGGCCTTGTCGCGAATCTCGTCGTCGACGGTTTTCATCCGGTCCGGATAGAGCGTGCCGGCGTCTTCGATTTTCTGCTTGCCGACCTTGCCCCAGCGCGGCATCACGGTCGGGTCATCGGTGCTGGTGGCCCAGCTGTGGACCATGTTGCGCGGGCCGACGGATTCCAACAGCTCCTTCGGATAATTGGGGTGCGCCGGGTCTTCCATGGCGTCGAGATGGTAGAGGTAGCCGAAGAATTCGTCGAAACCGTGGACGGTGGGCAGGAACTGGTTGAGGTCGCCCAAGTGGTTCTTGCCGAATTGGCCGGTGGCATAACCCATGGCTTTGAGTGCGGTGGCAATGGTCACGGCTTCGGCGGGAATACCCACCGGCGAGCCGGCCTGGCCGACGGTGGTCATGCCGGTACGAATCGGCAATTCGCCGGTGATGAAGTTGGCACGCCCGGCGGTGCAACTGGCCTCGGCGTAGTAATCGGTGAAACGCATGCCTTCATTCGCCAATTGATCAAGGTTGGGCGTTCTGCCGGCCATCATGCCCTGGTTGTAGACGCCAATATTCGACCAGCCAATATCGTCGCCCATGATCACCAGGATATTGGGGACTTTGTCGGCGGCCAGGACCAGGCCGGGAAGCGCCATTGCAGACAGCAATAGAGGGACTGCAAATATCGTCGATAAGGTTGTCCGGTTCATGTCGAGCTCCTGCGTACTAGCGTGAGTACATCGAGACGAGCCCCCTAACCGTCGTTGAATTTCGTAACCCCCGCGAAGAGCGTAGGTTTGAATTGCGAAATATCCAGTAATGGATAGTCAGAAAGTAAGTGTTCCAGGCACTTTTCCTGGAAATGGCGTTATGCAAACAGCGCTGTCACAGAGCAATACATCCGCCGGTATTACCAGCGAAACATGGGCAACGGCCGCAGTGGCGTGCGGATCAATTGCCGGGCGGAAAGCTTCATCAGCATCGAGTGGAAACCATGATCGGGAAAGGTCGATTGCACGGTTCGGACGAAGCTGCGGGGCAAGCCGAAACGCACCAGGCCCAGGGACACATCCACCAGGTCGGCCTGGCGAAAGAGTTCGACGCTGTCGGCGCAAGCGCCGCGATACCGGCGCAGCTTGTGATGCTCAAGTATCAACGCACTGACTTCATCCTTCAGCTCCGCTCGTCGATGGCTGTCGAGGTATTCAGTGGCCAGGGCGATGGAGGGCGGCAGGTAGTCAAGGGTGTCATCGGTCCAGATACCCAGGTCATGAAACGCCGCCGCGATTTGTACGGCGTCCGGGGGCAGGCCTTCGATGCCACTGAGGGCTCCATGGAAATTCAACACCCGGTAAATGTGGTTGCGGTAGCCCTGCAGGTCGGCACCGATGGCCAGGGCGAACGAGGTGAGAATCTCGTCGGTGAGGGGAAACTCGAGAATGGGTTTCATCAGGCGTCACGCAACAGGTCGTTGGCATTGAGCAGCTCGTAGGCAATCTCCGGGCGTTTCTCCATGGCGCGGCGAATCGCGGCGGGGATGCTGGCGCGGGTCTTGCGGCACAGTCCTGGCAGCTCGCCAACCTGGATGCCGATGCCGCGCATGGTGCGCACTTCATTGAAGCCGGGGGCGATGTCTACGCGAATGCCCAACTGCTCGAACATGCGCCGCTGCACGAGCGCAAGATCGCTCAGGCTCTGCAGGTTTTCCAGGCGTTCGATCAGGCGTTTTTCTTCATTGCGGGTCAGAAACAGAATGCGCAGGTCCGCCCCTGGTGTTTCCAGCAACGGGTCACGCCCGCAGTCGCAGGCGCCGGGCGGGCAGGGTGAGCGGATCGCAGCGGTGGTGGTCATGGGGATCAATCATAGAGCGCTGTGATTGAGTTTGCCCATAGGGATTTTTTGGGGCGACGCAAAGCAATGTGGGAGCGAGGAGTGGCGAGGGGGCTTGCCCCCGTTTGAGTGCGCAGCACTCACAAGATCTTCGATACATCGGAAATCTTGGGGCTGCTTCGCAGCCCAACGGGGGCAAGCCCCCTCGCCACAGTCCGCTCCCACAAGGGTTGCGGTGAAGCTGGCTAAGTTATTTCAGGACCAGCATCCGACAAACGCCGTCTTCGACTTCGATCCCGTGGGTGTCATGGGTGAAGCCTGGGAAGGATCTGTCGAAGGCTTCCAGTGCCTTGAGATACGCCAGCAACGGGCCGTCCGCAGGGCCTGCGTTCTCACCTGGCATGAGCAACGGGATACCTGGCGGGTACGGCACGATACCGGTTGCCGCGAGGCGTCCGGCGGCCTCGTCGAGGGTGACCAGTTCGATGTCGTTGCGCACCAGTTTTTCGTAGGCCTCCACCGGGCTGAACTCGGCTTGTGGCAGGGTGCCGAAAGCCTGGGACATGTTGGCGGTGGTCTTGTGTTTCTTCATGGCGGCGAAGATTTCGTCGGCCAGGTCCTTCAGGCCCATGCCGGCATAGCGTTGCTGATGAGCGCTGTACAGGTCCGGCAGGCACAGCTCGAGCTCTGCGTTGTCGTCGTAGTCGCGCTTGAAGTCGAGCAGGGCGTTGAGCAGCGTGCCCCACTTGCCTTTGGTGATGCCGATGGAGAACAGGAACAGGATGGTGAAGTCGGTGGTCTTCTCGACCACGATACCCTGGCGACCCAGGTACGCCGTGACCACACAGGCCGGAATACCGGAGGCGAGCAGGGTGCCGTCGTCGCCCATGCCGGGGCTCAGCACCGAGACCTTGATCGGGTCCAGCATGCAGTAGCCTTCTTCGATGTCGCCGAAGCCGTGCCATACCGCGTTCGGGTGCAGGACCCAGCAGTTCGGGTCGGTTTTCAGCGTGACCGGGTCGACTTCATGGAACGGCACGGTCGCTGCGCCCACCTGTACGGTCGGCGGCTGCCAGCAGGTGAAGAACCAGTTGTCCTTGCTGAGCATCTCGTTGTGCATGCGCGAGAGCACCTGGCGGAAGCTGATCGCTTCTTCGATCGACTCGCTGGTGAGGATCTGCCCGCTCGGTGCTTCCATCATGGCCGAGCTGACGTCGCAGGACGCCATGATCGCGTAGTTCGGCGAGGTCGAGGCGTGCATCATGTACGACTCGTTGAAGCGTGCGTGTTCGATCGGGTTACGGCCGTCGCGCACGTGGATCATCGAGGCCTGGGACAGGGCAGCCAGCAACTTGTGGGTCGACTGGGTGGCGAACACGGTCGGCTTGGACTTGTCGTGATCGGCCGGGTTGCCGTGCATGGCATGGCGCCCGGTGTACAGCGGGTTGAAGCGCGCATAGCCATACCAGGCTTCGTCGAAGTGCAGGCGGTCGACGCTCTCGCCCAGCAGGTCTTCAACACGGGTGACGTTGTAGGTCAGGCCGTCGTAGGTGGAGTTGGTGACAATCGCGTGCACCGGCGTCGGGTCGATGCCTTTCTTGACCAGCGGGTTGTTGGCGATGGCGGCTTTCACGCCTTCGGCGCTCAGGGTCTGCGGCAGGATCGGGCCGATGATGCCGTAGCGGTTGCGGGTCGGCACCAGGTAGGTCGGAATCGCCCCGGACAGGGTCATCGCATGCTCGGCGGACTTGTGGCAATTGCGGTCGCACAGGGCGATCTGGTTGCGCGTGACGCTGGCCATGAGGATGACGCGGTTGGACATCGACGAACCGTTGGTCACGTAGTAGGTGCGGTGGGCGCCGAAGACCTTGGCGGCATAACGCTCGCCCTGGCCGATGGGGCCGCTGTGATCGAGCAGCGAACCGAGTTCGCCGACCGAGATCGACAGGTCGGAACGCAGCAGGTTCTCGCCGAAGAACTCGTAGAAGGCCCGGCCTGCGGTGCTCTTCAGGAACGCGGTGCCGCCGGCATGGCCTGGGGTGTGCCAGGAGTATTCATAGTTGCGGGCAAACTTCACCAGCGCGCCGAACATCGGCGGCAGGGCGGCCTGGCGATAGCGTTCGATGGCCGCCAGGATACGGCCGCTGAGGAACCGGGAGGTGTCCTCGGGCAACCAGATGAAGTCGTCGGCGTGTTGCATGACCAGCAACGGAATGCTCGACGCGGTGGTGCGGTCGCTGATCAGGAACACCGGTACGCGGGTGTTGCGCTCACGCAGTTTGACCAGCAGTTTGGTGCAGTCGGCGTGGCCTTCGCTGGTGTCCATTTCCCAGCGGATGAGCACGCATTGAATGGCCGGGTCCGAGCGCAGGATCGATGCGGCATCGGTGAGACTTTCCGAGGCCAGTACACTGACGCCACGTCCCTCTACGTCGTGGACCAGTTGGTCCAGGGCACGGCCGAACACCGTTCGCTTGTCCGGCGGACTGCTGACCAATAGCGCCAGCATGCCCAGCGAGTGTTTATATTCCGTCATGCTTGAACCTCCAGAGTGGCTTTATTCAGATTGTTCACCGGCACTGGATCTGCAGTGAGGTGCTGCGCGCTGACGGTTTGCGTCGGTACGCTGTTGTTGAGTGCTTCGAGGCGGATCAGACGGTTGTTGACGAAGCCGAACAGGGTGTAACCAACGATAGTGGCCACGCCGCCCAGCATCAGGGCCTGCTCGCCGGAGCTGTAGAGCGCCAGGTAACTGTAGGCCGCTGCGATCAACGCAATGACGTTGGTCGCCAGTGCCTTGCCTTCCGGCACGTTGGAGACTTTCTGCATGGTCATCAGCGCGGCCATGGACAGGATGTACGGCACCAGGTTGGTCACCACCGCGAGGTTGACCAAGGTATCGAACTGCTTGCTCAAGTCGGGACTGATGGTGAGCAGGGCCAGCGCGGTCTGCGCCGCCAGCAGCACCAGCATGCCGACAATGGGCGTTCCCGCTTTGTTGCCCTTGGCGAAGATCGACAGAAAGTAACCGGTGTCGGCCGAGCTTTTGTACACCTGGGCAATCGTGAACTGCCAACCCAGCAGCGAACCGATACAGGCGAGCACCATGGCCGCCATCACGATGTCGCCGACCATCGGGGTGAACATCTTGGCGAACACCAGGCCGAACGGCGCGGTGGACGCGACCAGTTCTTCGTTGCCGACGATACCGAAGATCACGTTGGTGGAAACGATGTAGATCACCGCTGCACCCAAGGTGCCGCCCAGCACCGCGATCGGTACGTTGCGCTCAGGGTTTTCCACCGCGTCGGTGTTGGCGCAAGCCGATTCCAGGCCGAGGAAGGCCCACAGGGTAATGGCCACCGAGGCGCCTGCCGCTTCGAACCAGCCTTTGTCGTGGGGGTTCCAGCCAGCGGCGTAGACGCTGCTGTCGAACCAGAACCAGCCCACCGTGGACACCAATACCACCGGTGCAATCACACCCCAGACTGTGACCGCACCGATCCGGCCGGTAATGCTCGCACCGCCAAAGTTGGCGAAGGTGGTGATCCACAACAGAGCAATAGTCGCCAGGCCGACTTGCAGCGAATCAAGTTTTATCCCGAACAACACCTGGATATAGCCGACCGCGGTAATACTGATCGCCACGTTGGCAATCAGCAGCGAGAGGCCGTAGGTGTAGTTGGTGATGTAGTTACCTGCTTTACCGAAGGTGTATTCGGCGTAACCGCCCATGCCGCCGGTCTTTCGGCTGAGCATCCCGCATCGCGCAAAGGCGTAGGCCAGAGCGAGGGAGCCGGTGGCCGTGATCAGCCAGGAGAGGATTGAAATTGCACCGACTTCCGCGAGTTTCGTCGGTAGCAGGATAATTCCTGAGCCCAACATGTTGACGGCGGTCAACATTGTCAGTTGCCCCACACTCATTTTCTTTGCGACTGACATTCCGTTGCCTCACTTAGTTGGCGATTGAGAACCTTAGCTATAGCAAAGGTTTGAAAACTCGCAAGAAATTGACGACCCCCATCCGGCTTTTTCATTTATTTGCAGAAAAGGCAGGATGCTGGCCCCCAAGTTTCAAAGTTCTCTTCAAAATTACTTGGTTTTCAATTGGTTAGATAGGTCGAAATGCGCAAGATATGGATCGCATTAATCCCGCTAATAGTTACGGGCATAGCCAACTCGGCTCAAGCAAAAGAACTCGCCGCCAATGATCAATACATGTGCAGTTGGGGCGCGGGCACCGCTGCAAGGGCACAGGAACTAAAGCTTTCTGGCGTTTCCTTGTATGCCGCCCGCCAGAAAATCCAGGTCTACAGGTTCGCCAAAAGCTGGATGCGCATGATGGCGCTAGGCATTACAGAACAAACTTATGACAGTCCGTCGCGATTCAAACCGACGGCCGTACGGCAGAGCTTTTATGACGACTGCGTCAGGTACAAGTTGGCGCGTAAATGAAGAAGCGGGCGTCGGTCGGATAGACCACGGTGTGGCGCTGTGACGTCTATATTGATTGACCATCCCAGCGACCGGATGGGGTGTTAAGACCGGTTTCTTACAACTCAATCAGGAGGTCACCATGAGCCAGATCGATAAAGTGTTGTACACCGCCAAGACCCACACCACCGGCGGGCGCGATGGCGCGTCCCGCAGTTCCGACGGGATCCTCGATGTGAAGCTGTCGTCGCCAGGTGCGGGCAGTGGCGGAACCAACCCCGAGCAACTGTTCGCTGCCGGATGGTCAGCCTGTTTCATCGGCGCCATGCAAGTGGCCGCCAGGGAAATGAAAGTGGCGTTGCCCAAGGATGTGGCCGTCGATGCCGAAGTCGACCTGGGCACCAATGAAGGCGGCTATCTGCTCCAGGCGCGACTCAATGTCAGTCTGCCGGGGCTGGATCGCGAGACCGCGCAGAAAATCGTCGACACCGGGCACCAGTACTGCCCGTACTCGAAAGCCACGCGCAACAACATCAACGTCGTGCTCAAGCTGGTTTGAGTCGACGGGCTCGTTCCCACCAATATGTGGCCGGCCGCAGGACTCACATTCACTGAAGATCAAACTGTGGGAGCGGGCTTGCTCGCGAAGAGGCCGGCACATTCAGCATCGATGTTGCCTGACATGCCGCCTTCGCGAGCAAGTCGGATCGCCGCACCGCCGCTCCCACAGGTTCTGAGTTTTAACGGATGGAGCGATCAATTCATCTTGCTGTGATCATGCGTCATCGCACTGTGATCCATGGTACCGATCGCCTTGGCAACGGCTTCAACCTGAATCGACTCTTTCGCACCCTTGGCGTCTTCCACGGTCAGGGTCAGCGGCACCTTGTCGCCTTCCTTGATCTGGCCCGTCAGGTTCATGAGCATGATGTGGTAGCCGTTGGGATCGAAGCTCACCGCTTCACCGGCCGGCAACGCAACGGACTGCACCTGCTGCATTTTCATCACATCGTCTTTCATGCTCATTTCATGGATCTGTACTAGCCCGGCAACCGGCGTTTGCACGCTCAGCAGTTTGCTGTCGCTGCTCGCAGTGACGGTCATGAAGGCGCCGCTCGACGGCTGGCCGGCCACGGTGGCGCGGACCCAGGCGTCCTTGACCTCGGTTTGTGCCGACGCCTGAAGGGCCAGGCCAACCAGGGACAAGCCCAGCGCCAGTTGCCTGCAACGTTGTGCGAAACGGTTTCTAGCCTGCGGTGCATTCATTTCAGCAAACCTCCATCACGGTGAGCAGGTCTTCTGCGCACTCTTGGGCCGTCAGGGACGCGGACAGTCCCAGGCGCAGATTGCCCCGGGAGTCGAAGACATAGCTGGTCGCGGTATGGGAGAGGGTATAGGTATCGCCGCTCGGTACTTTCTCGAAGAACACGCCGAATTCCTTGGCGGTGGCGGCGGTTTCTTCCAGGGTGCCGTACAGCGCTTCGAAACTCGGGTCGAATGCCTTGACGTACTTGTCGAGCAGCTCCGGGGTGTCGCGCTCGGGGTCCAGGGTGATGAAGACCACCTGCAGCCTTTCGCCATCGCGACCCATCAGCTTCTTGGCCTGCGCGGCACGGGCCAGGGTGGTCGGGCACACGGCCGGGCATTGGGTGAAACCGAAGAACACCATCGGCATCAAGCCACGATAGCTGCCCAGCATCCGGGTTTCGCCCTGGGTGTCCGTGAGCTTGAAGTTGCGCCCCATGATCTTGTCGCTGAGGTCTTTGCCGTACTTGAACGACAGCTTGCTGCTGTCGTCGCAACCGGCGAGCAGGCCCAGGCTCAACAGGCCCATGCCCTGCAGGACGGTTCGGCGGGTATACAAAGTACTCATGAAAAAAGCATCCTGTTGAACAGGCTGAACTGACAGCGTGGTGGCTGTACAGACGAAAAAATCGCGGGGATGTTAACAAACTGTGCTGGTGCCTGAGGGGCGGATGCGACCATTGGACCTTTGCTGCGGCGCGACATAGTGTCGCGCCGCAGCGGGGCTGGCTGCGCTCTTGTGGCGAGGGGGCTTGCCTGTGGTGAGGGGGCTTGCCCCCGTTGGACTACGAAGTAGTCCCAAATACAGACAATGCGGTTTGTCAGGTAAACCGCATTCATCTGTTTCGCGACCGCTTCGCGACCGCTTCGCGGCCGAACGGGGGCAAGCCCCCTCGCCACAGGCAAGCCCCCTCGCCACAATGTTTCGTCTGGCTTTAACGACGCAGCTTCGCGCAATGATCCTGTTCCGGCTGTGCGGCGGTGTACCACACGTAATCCGCGCTGTCGGCGGTCACGGTCTTGCCCGCTTCGGCGAGGATCAGCACCGCATTGCCGTCACCGGCACCCAGGTCCTTGAGGTGCAGCGGCACTCCCAGATCCTTGCGTACGTGGAAGGCGCCGGCCAGCAGCAACGCAGGCGTTGGCGCGGCCATCAGGCGTTCGGCCATGCGCCGGTCACGCTGTTGCTGCACGGCGAGCATGGCCGGCATCTGTGCTTCGGGCAACAGCCCGCAATGGGATTCGCGGATGTCGTCGAGCAAGGTCGCCTGCACCTGTTGGGTGGTGGACGCTTCACCCGTGAGCAGCGGACGCTGTTTGTAGATTTGCATGATCTGTGCGCGATCCAGGTTCGCCGCCAGCAGTGGATAGGGTTGGCGCAGCGCGTAAGTGACGAGGGCGCCATAGACGCTCCAATCCCAATTGGCCTGCCAGGCCAGCGCCTTGAACGCATCGGCCGGTGGCTGGCCGGCGCGGGTTTGAGTTTGCGCGGCATCGACCCTGGCCTGTTGATCGGGGTTGAGCATTTCCATCAGCAGGCTGCCCTGGGGGCGTTGTGCCGCCAGCTCGCGCAGCAACCACAATTGCAGGGCGTGGTGGTCCGGGTTGTCGTGCTGTTCACCGACCAGAACCCGCGGCGCGGCGGCCAGGCGCTCGACCAGTTCCTGCGGGGTCAGCGTGCGACCGCTGGCGAGTTCGCGGATGACGCCAAGGTCGGCGTGATCGCGCCCTTGCGGGGCAATCGGCGCCGGGGGCGGCGTTACAGAATGGGTTTGGCAGCCAGCCAGCAGGCTGAACGCACACAGCAACAGAAAGCGCATCGGTTTTCCTTAAATAGATGGAAGCCCCCCGATCAAGGACGGAGGGGGGCGGAATCAGCGCGCGATGATCAACGGGTGGCCGCGCTCCGGATGCTGGTGAATCAGCACCTCCAGGCCATACACCGCCGCCAGCGCTTCGGCGGTCAGCACGTCTGCCGGAGGGCCATAGGCGTGGGGCAGGCCTTGTTGCAACAACAGCAGTTGATCGCAGTAGCGCGCGGCCAGGTTGAGGTCGTGCAGAATCACCAGCACGGCGGCCCCGCGCTCGGCAAAGTCGCGCACGGCTTGCAAAATGGTGTGCTGGTGCAGCGGATCGAGCATCGACGTCGGTTCATCGAGCAGCAGGGTTTGCCCTTCGGCACCCGGCCAGAGCTGAGCCAGCACCCGCGCCAGATGCACGCGCTGGCGCTCACCGCCGGACAGGGCCAGATAGCTGCGTTCGGCCAGGTGCAGGGCGTCGGCGCAGCGCAGCGCCTCGGCGACAATTTCGCCATCGCGCACACGACCGCTGGCGTGAGGCAAGCGCCCCATGCCGACGACTTCGTTGACCGAGAAGGCAAAGTTCAGGCTTGAGCTCTGCGGCAGCACGGCCAGGCGTTTGGCCCGCTCCTGGCCCGGCCAGTCGGCGAGCGGACACTCGTCGAGGCTGACCGTGCCTTCGCTGCTCGCCAGTTCGCCGCACAGTGCGGCGAGCAGGGTGCTTTTGCCCGCGCCGTTCGGCCCCAGCACACCGAGCACTTCACCCGGGCGCAATTGGACATCGATATTGGCCAGTACCGTGCGGTTGCCCCGACGTACCAGCAGGTTGTTTGCCCGCAGCATCAGGAACGCCCTCGTACCAGCAGATAGAGAAAGAACGGCGCGCCGATCAATGCCGTGACGATGCCGATGGGCAATTCAGCCGGCGCCAACACCAGGCGCGCGGCCAGATCGGCCAACAGCAACAGGCTGGCACCTGCCAGCAACGAAGCGGGCAGCAACACCCGGTGATCCGGGCCGACCAGCAGGCGCATCAGGTGCGGCACTACCAGGCCGATAAAACCGATCAGGCCGGCCGCCGCGACGGCCGCGCCGACGCCGAGCGCCGTGCACAACACCAGTTCAAGCTTGATCCGCTCGATGTCGAAGCCCAGGTGACGGGCCTCCGACTCACCCAGCAGCATGGCATTGAGCGCCGCCGCCCGACGTGGCAACCACAACGCCACGCCCACGGTGACGATCAACAAAGGCCACAGGCGCGGGTAACTGGCACCGTTGAGGCTGCCCAGGTTCCAGAACGTCAGGGTGCGCAAGGTCGCGTCATCGGCCAGGTAGGTGAACAGCCCCACGCCGGCACCGGCCATGGCCGTCATCGCCACGCCCGCCAGGAGCATGGTGGCAACGTCGGTTTGCCCGTTGCGGCGGCCGAAGCGATACACCACTGCCGTGACGATCAAGCCACCGCCGAAGGCGCAGAGCGACAGCAGATAAGGCTCGATGGCCGGTGGCACGCCGCCGAGCAGGCTGCCGCCGACGATGGCGAGGGCGGCACCGAGTGCCGCACCGCCGGAAACGCCGACCAGGCCCGGATCGGCCAAGGGGTTGCGGAACAACCCCTGCATGGCCACACCGGACAACGCCAGTACCGAACCGACGGCGATGCCGAGCAGGCTGCGTGGCAGGCGAATCTGCCCGAGGATCAATTCCGCCTGTTGCGTGTCGCCACCGTCCAGCGGCAACCCGAGCAGACGCATCCCGGCCAGCAGGGTATCGCCCAGCGGCAGGCTGACCGGCCCGAGGGCCAGGGACAACCAGAACACCAGCACCAGCAACAGCAACAAAAAGATCAAGGTCGGACGCGGCCGAAAAATGGCCGTCATTGGTTGATCTCGGCGGTCCGGGCCCGGGCCGACAGTGTCTTGATACGCATCGGGATTATTCCTTGGCCGATCAGAGGGCGGCGATCATCGAATTATTCGTAGCGGGTGATGATGCCATCGACATCCGGCTTACGCACAGGTCATGGTCGGTCAACTTGCAACCCGTGTTGATTGATCATGAGAGTAACTTGTGATCATCACGATTAAAATGAGTTTGTCTCACTCGGCGGCACTGTCGACAATGACCCCATTGAACGCATTGGAGTTATTTGACATGGCTTTGGCCCATTCCCTTGGATTTCCGCGCATCGGTCGCGACCGCGAACTGAAAAAAGCTCAAGAGGCGTTCTGGAAAGGCGAACTCGACGAAGCCGGTCTGCGTGCCGTGGGCCGTGACCTGCGCAAGAACCACTGGGACTTGCAGAAAAAAGCCGGGATCGAACTGTTGCCGGTCGGCGACTTCGCCTGGTACGACCAGGTCCTGACCCACTCGTTGATGTTCGGTGTGATCCCAGAGCGATTCCGCCCGCACGATGGCAAGGCCAGCCTGCAAACCCTGTTCGGCATGGCACGCGGTGTCAGCGACAGCTGCTGCGGCGGCGCCCACGCCCAGGAAATGACCAAGTGGTTCGACACCAACTATCACTACCTCGTGCCTGAATTCAGCGCCGACCAGCAGTTCCAGCTCGGTTGGGATCAGCTGTTCGAAGAAGTCGAAGAAGCCCGCGCACTGGGACACGACGTCAAGCCGGTGATCATCGGCCCGCTGACTTACCTGTGGCTGGGCAAGGCCAAGGGCGGCGAATTCGACAAGCTCGAACTGCTCGATCGCCTGCTGCCGCTGTACGGCCAGATCTTCCAGCGCCTGGCGGCACAAGGCGTTGAATGGGTGCAAATCGACGAGCCGATCCTGGTCCTCGACCTGCCGCAGGAGTGGAAAAACGCCTTCGAACGCGCCTACAACCTGATTCAGCGTGACCCGCTGAAGAAACTGGTCGCCACTTACTTTGGTGGCCTCGAAGAAAACCTGGGCCTGGCCGCCAACCTGCCAGTGGACGGATTGCACATCGACCTGGTCCGCGCACCTGAGCAGTTCCCGACCATCCTCGACCGCCTGCCCGCCTACAAGGTGCTGTCGCTGGGCGTGGTGAATGGCCGTAACGTCTGGCGTTGCGATCTGGAAAACGCCCTGGCCACCTTGCAGCACGCTCATGAGCGTCTGGGTGATCGCCTGTGGGTCGCGCCGTCCTGCTCGCTGCTGCACAGTCCGGTCGACCTGGGGCGTGAAGACAAGCTCGATGCCGAACTGAAAAGCTGGCTGGCGTTTGCCCTGCAGAAGTGTGAGGAAGTGGCGGTGCTGGCCCAGGCCGTCAACGAGCCGGAAGCGCCGAAGGTGCTTGAAGCGCTGACTCAAAGCCGTGCCGTGCAGGCCAGCCGTGCTGCATCGCCACGCATCCACAAACCGGCCGTTCAGGCTCGGGTTGCGGCGATCACCGCCAAGGACAGCCAACGTCACTCGCCGTTTGCCCGGCGTATCGAGAAACAACGCGCCGGCTTGAACCTGCCGCTGTTTCCGACCACCACTATCGGTTCGTTCCCGCAAACCGCGTCGATCCGTCTGGCTCGCCAATCGTTCAAGCAAGGCAAGCTGACCGAAGCCGAATACACCGAGGCGATGCACAGCGAGATCCGTCACGCCGTGCTGGTGCAGGAACGCCTGGGCCTGGACGTGCTGGTGCACGGTGAAGCCGAGCGTAACGACATGGTCGAATACTTCGCCGAGCAACTCGACGGCTACGTGTTCAGCCGTTTCGGCTGGGTCCAGAGCTACGGTTCGCGCTGCGTGAAACCGGCGGTGATCTTCGGCGACCTGAGCCGTGCGAAAGCCATGACCGTGGAGTGGATCCGCTACGCCCAAGGCCTCACCGACAAAGTGATGAAGGGCATGCTGACCGGCCCCGTGACCATGCTGATGTGGTCGTTCCCGCGTGAAGACGTGAGCCGCGAAGTGCAGGCCCGCCAACTGGCCCTGGCGATTCGCGACGAAGTGGTCGACCTCGAAGCCGCCGGCATCAAGATCGTGCAGATCGACGAGGCTGCATTCCGCGAAGGCCTGCCATTGCGCCAGGCGCAGTGGCAGCACTACCTGGACTGGGCGACCGAAGTGTTCCGCCTGTGCGCCTCTGGCGTGCGCGACGAGACCCAGATCCACACCCACATGTGCTACAGCGAGTTCAACGATGTGATCGAGTCCATCGCCGCCATGGATGCCGACGTGATCACCATCGAAACCTCGCGCTCGGACATGGAACTGCTGGACGCGTTCGAAGCCTTCGCCTACCCGAACGAAATCGGCCCGGGCGTGTACGACATCCACTCGCCACGGGTGCCGGACTCCGCGGAAATGGCCAACCTGCTGCGCAAGGCAGCCAAACGCATTCCCGCCGACCGCCTGTGGGTCAACCCGGACTGCGGCCTGAAAACCCGTGGCTGGCCGGAAACCGAAGCGGCGCTGGTGCACATGGTCAATGCGGCGCACCAACTGCGTAAAGAATGGGCCTGACGTAAAAGCGGCATGCCCCGACCGGAGCACTTCACTGTGCTCCGGTTTTTTTGTTGGCTGTGCCGACGTCATCGCTGGCAAGCCAGCTCCTACAGTTGAACTGTGTACACGCAAAGCCTGCTTACACCCCGCCCCCTGTAGGAGCTGGCTTGCCAGCGATAGCGATGTGTCTGCGACATCAATGCTGGATGTGCCGGCCTCTTCGCGAGCAAGCCCGCTCCCACAGTGATTTGGGCCGTTCGCGGATTTTGCGTACAGCCACCGAACCTGTGGGAGCGGGCTTGCTCGCGAAGGCTTGATGTCAGGCGACATCAATGTTGAATGTGCCTCCTACAGGCGCCGTGGCTCGGCCACCAACAGCAATGACTGTGGCACGGGGCTTTGCGGGTGTTGCGGTTCCTGCAAGCCGGCCAGGATAAAACCGGCCATGTCCAGGGCATTGAGCCAACTGGACAGGGTACGGAAATACCACGGCATCGGCCGCCACTGCCCCTTGAACCCGGCGAAGGTTTCTTCCCGCCAGCCATCCTGATAGTCACCTGCCGCAGCCGTCCACGGATGCAGTGTCTGGATCACCAGCGCGCCACCGGGGGCGAGCAGGGTGTTCATGGCGCCGAGCAGGGGGATGATGTCCTGTTGCAGCAGGGCGAAATTCGCGCAGATCAGGTTGTAGTCGCGGCCGATGTCGACTTGCGCTTCTGCCAGCGCTTCATAACTCGCCACATGCACCGGCGAAGAACCCGCCGCCCGCGCCGCCTCGACCAGCGTCGGATCGCCATCCACACCGACCGCATCGATGGCGCGGTCAGCCAATGCACGCAACAACCAGCCTTCGCCGCAACCCAGGTCGAGCACACGCTCGGGCTGGCGGCCGAGTACCGCCAGCAGGATGGCCTGGTCGGTGACCCTCAGGCGGCTTTCGATGGAGCCCGTGCGGATGGCGTCGATCCAGGCCTGGGCGTTGTGGTGCCAGCTGTCGAGGAGGGTGGATTCGGAGGCTGACATGGTCGATGTCCGGCGAAATGGGTTGGATGAAAGGATAGGGCAACAGAAGATAAACGGTGGAGCCGGTGTTACCCGGCACCATCGACAGCGCAGACAAGGATGGACGCGTGGCTAGGCGCTTTTGCTGGCGGCCAGATGATAGGCAACCAGCGCATTGGCGTGGCCATGACCCATGCCGTGTTCGGTTTTGAGCCAGGCCACCAGTTCCATATGTTTCTTGTCAGTGATGGCTTTGAGCAGGTCCAGCCAATGGCTGATCGGCTGCCCATACTTTTTTTCAATAGACGGGAAATACGAAGCCGGTCCTTTGGTTTTTGTCTCTTCGGTCACGATGCAAACTCCCTTTCCAAATTGTGAGTTCGAATGCAGCGCTGATTACGTTACTTATTTGCCGTCAACGCGTCCACCATCCGAGTGGTCGAACCTGGAGCACGTCGTTCTCAGTAATTCATCCCGTCATCGATCGCGATGCCCTGGGCTCGCATGGCCTTGATCAACTCGCCACGGGTGCCGGGCAGGTTGAGCATGGTCTTGGCGCGCAACGCCGTGACTTCTTCGGCGGTGTAAGGCTGATAGTCGGCCGGCACGCTTTTGCCAGCCATGCCGTCCTCGCGCATCAGCCAGTTGAGCAAGTCCGCCAGTTGCGCGTTGTTCAACGCCGACTGCGACATGCCCGGTACCCGCACGAGGAATTCGCGGCCACCGGGGACTTTCAGGAAGTTGCCGACAAAGCCCTTCATCCGTGGTGTGTCGTTGGCGGCGGAACCCGTGCCGTCGCCCAGGTGGCAACCGGCGCATTGCAACTGGTAGTTCACGCCGACGCTGTACCCGGCCTGGGCTATCGGGGTTTGCGCTGATTCATTGCCCGGCGCGTGATGCTGGTTCGGATCGGGAATGGCCCGTGCCTGGGCGAGCGGGGCGCTCAAGGCGCAGACGAGACTGAGCAATATCAAACTACGCATGTAACCCAACTCCGCTGATGACCGGTTTGGCACCTGTAGGAGCGAGCCTGCTCGCGAAGGACGTCAACGATAACGCGGGCTATCTGGTTTAACGCGTCGCCCTTGAGTTCTTCGCGAGCAGGCTCGCTCCTACAGGTACACACACACAAAGCAGTAAAAAAAGAAAAGCAGCCACAGGAAAAAAAGCCGCCGGTTGCGCGAGCAACCGGCGCAAAGAGCGCGTTTAGACGGCGACGCCGCGGATAACCGAAACGGTGCAGTGGTAGATGTGCGATTTGGCGGCCAGGCACCAGTTCACATCGTTGTTGTTGAACGGGCGGTAAGCCGGTTCTTCACTGTCGTTACGGGTGCAGGCGCACTGGGCGCAGCTTTGCTTACCGCAGCAGTCGTTATAGGAAATGATGTAGTCCTTGCCATCGGCCGGGTTGCGGCAGGTGCCGATCCAGGTCACTTGCGAGGCTTCGGTGCCCGGAGGGCAGGACGTCACCGACCCGCCGCAGCAGCTGCACAGAAAGCCGTCGATGGAGCAATAGCGCCAGTAGTCGCAGCTGTTCGGATCACCCGGGTCGCCAGCTTGTGCGGGCTCCGCGGCCAGGGCCTTGCTGGTGCGGTCCAGGGGCAGCAGCAGGGGCAGGGCGGCACCGGCCACCATCAGCGAACCCATGCGCGACAGCAATTTACGGCGCGACGTGGTGTCGGCCACGCGGCGGGTCGAACGCTCAAACAACAGATCCAGCAGTTTCATAAAGGTCTCCCTGCCTTATCAGTGGCTATGGCCGTGGCTGTGGTCGTGATCGTGGGTGTGCGGCTGGGCATTGAGGTACTGCTGCAGCGTCGCGTGCTTGAGGTGCTCGACCTCGAACAGGCTGTCCAGGTGCTCGCGGGAGTTGACCAGGCCTTTGGCGCGCAGGGTGCCGGCCTTGTCGATCAGCGCGGCGTACGGCAGCTTGCCGATCTGGTAGGTCATGCCGACTTCCGGGCCGACCACATAAGTCGCGTCTTCCAGTTTGTGTTCGCGGATCAGCGCTTGCTGGGCGTCCATGTCGCCGTCGCTGACGAACACCACGTCGAGGTTGCCTGCTTGTTCCTTGGCGATGGATTTGATCGCCGGCAGCAGCGACTTGCAGATCGGGCAGGTCGGCGAGAGGAAGAACAGCAGTTGCGATTTCTCGCCGGCATAACCGAAGTTCACCGGGCGACCGTGACGGTCGGAGGCGGTGATTTGTGGTGCGGCTTCATTGACCGCCACACCTTTGTCAACCATCAGCGCGCCAGCCGGGGCCAGGCGACCGTGCAGCACGCCAATCTGCCGCACCAGGCCCATGACGACAAACGCCACGGCCACCAGCAGCACCCAGAGCAGAACGTTGGAAACAATCAAGCCTTCCATTTGGATTACCTACCAATCAATTTGAGCAGAAGAGGGGAATTCGCCAGCAAGCCATCGGCAGCGGCGTAGATGAGCAGCGCGACAGCGGCGGCGGCCAGGGTCACGAAACCATCGAACAGGTTGAGGTCGCGGGCCACCGGCGCCACGCTGGCCACCAACGCCAGGGCTACCAGTGCACTGTTGCGTGCCAGCAGTACCGGGCGCAGTGGTTGCGCCTGGTCGGGACCGGCGCAACCGCAGTCGATGTCCGCACGACCACGCCACAGGTTGATGCCGATGGCGGCGGCGTACAGCGCCAACAGGCTGGCGGCACTGAACGCGGCGTAGCCACGGCTTGCCGGTACCAGCAGGGCAAAGGCGATGGCCAGTTCCAGCAGCGGAACCAGGCGTGCCGTTGGGCGCACCAGCGCATCGGGCAGCAATTGGTAGTCCGCCAGTTGCCGGGTGAAGCGGGCCGGTGCGCGCAACTTGTGGGTCGCGGCACTGGCCAGCAACACCGCGATGGCGATGGCGCTGGCAATGATGAAGATCGGATCTGTGTGCATGGCCGAACCTCTTAGTAGCTCAGGACCTGAGTCGCGGTCTTCGCGACTTTCGGCATACTGCCGGTGAGCTTGTTGGTTTTCAGATCGAAAATCTGCAAACCGCCTTCCACGTCCGCACCCAGCAACAGCGGCTTGTCGTCGCCAGTGGCCTGCATGCTCCACACCGGAACCGGGGCTTCCAGGGTCGCTACCTTCTTGTGGGTCTTGAGGTCAAACGCCCAGATCAGCGGGCTTGGGTCTTCCCACTTCATGGCTTCGTGGGCGTCGTGCATCAGCACGTACAGACGATCCAGCTTCGGTGCCACGGCCATCAACTGCCAGCCACCCGGCGCCCAACCGGCCTTCTTGTCTTCGTCGGAAACCAGTGACCAGGACGGCAGGATCTTCGGCGCATCGCCGGCGAAATCCACCGGGCGCACGGTGCCGGTCGTGGTGGTGAAGTAGTAGGTGTCGCCGACGTTGACCGCGCGCTCTACCAGTTTTTCCGCGTTCGGATCAAAGAACGGCGTGCGGCTGCGCGCGGTTTCCTGGCCCTGGTCGTTGAGGGTCACCACTTGCAGGCTGCCATCGCCGCACAGCGAGGCGAAGCGGCGGTTGCCGACCGGGTAGTTGAGTACGCAACCGGGGATGGCGATTTCCGTGGCAACGGCCTTGGCCTGGGTGTCGACCACGGTGACCGAGGTCGACGGGGTGAAGTTGTAGACGTAGACGAACTTGTCGTCGCCGCTTGGCTTGAGCGAATAACGCTGGGTCAGCGATTCGGCGCGCTTGTTCGGAATCAGTACTTCCCAGGTCGGCGACAGGGTCGAGCTGTCCCAGGCGGTCAGCACGTCGGTACGGGTTCCACGGGTACCGCGCGAATACCAGATGTCCGCACTGTAGATAGTCTTCTTGTCATGGCTGAGGGTCGACGGCGCGGCAAAACCGGTCGGCACCATGCCGAGGATGCGCTTCTGGTCCGGGTCGACCACGGTCACGCGGCCAGCCACGAAGCTGTCGAACTCGACGTCGATGACAAACGCGCGGTGAGCTTCGGGTGGAAACGCCAGAACGGTCTGGCCAATCGTACCGGCGGGCAAATCCGCGCGGGCACTGTTCAAACCGAGTACAAGCAGGCTCAGGCCTAGCGCTGACTGTACGGAGATCCTGTTTGTTCGCATAAGGGGAACTTCCTGAATTGTTGGTAACGCGGATCGCGGGTGCTTTGGCAGATTTTTACCCTTTGATTCTGCCGTGCCCCGCGATCGGGAGAGTTGCCCTGCCTGCCAAGTGTTTGTGTGTCTGTGCCAGTGTCATGAAATCCGTGCCAAAGCCTGTTATTGCGGGGCTTCGCGTTCGTTCTTCCGGTGGTTAAAGACGGTGGCGCGTTTGATTTTCGTCCGCGTCTGACAGGGTGGCGCGACTTTTCCTATTTACTGCGCAGGGCTGCGTCTTCAGGGTTGGCGGCGTTTCAAATTGAGACCCAATTTTTCAATCCAAGGACCTGGAACATGAAAATGCGCACGCCATTTCTGTTGTCGTTTATCCATTCAGTCACGTCAGGATTCATCCGCCGCACCGAAGGGGTAGCCCCATGAGCCGTGGCGTAGTCAACGGTCTGGGGCAAGGGCTGGACGGTGACCGGACCACCACTGGTGCTGTGTGCATCAGCAGCCTGCCCAGTGCGCGACATGGGGGCCGTGCAGTGTTGCGGCTCGGGGATGTCACGAGCCGGTGTCCCAAGTGCGGCGAGACCGGTGTGATTGTTGACAGCATGCCCGCCATGGTATGGCACGGGATTGCCACCGTGCTCGACGGCGCGACAGTTCGGTGTGGTTGCCCGCTGGGCAAAAATCGGTTGATAGCGCCGGTGGAAACCTACGCTCGTTCTGGTCTCGGTGGGGAATCCCCGCAACCGATGGCGCCAGTGCCAAGACCCCACGACTCAGCCCCGGCCGCGGCGCGACCGGCCACGCAACCCTCGGTGGAAAACCTCGAAGAAGAGGAGGAGGAAGAGGAACTGCAAGCAGGCATTACCCTGCGCCTAGGTTTGTTCTTCGATGGCACCGGCAACAATCTCGCCAACAGCGAAGCGGCGGCCGGTTGCTATGCCGTCAACCTGGGGATGCAACCGGAGATGGCCGAAGACATCCGCCAGCACTGCGCCCGGTTTGGCTATGACGGTAATGGAGCCGTGCCGGATAACAGTTATGGCAATGACGTGACGAATGTGGCGCGGTTGCATGAGTTGTATCCGGACCAAAGCGAGGAGCAGTTGCAGCAAAGTACCGAAAGGGCATACATACCTGTTTACATTGAAGGTATCGGTACCAGTAGTGGTGAAGGTGATTCCATTTTTGGGCAGGGCACTGGAAAAGGCCAAACGGGTGTTGTTGCGCGTGTAGAGCAGGTTCCAACGTTGGTTTTGGATAAATTGCGTCGTTTTCGTGCGGCCAATCCTCAGCTTGAAATTGGTCGTATCGAAATCGATCTGTTCGGCTTCAGTCGAGGCGCGGCAGCGGCGCGGCATTGCGCCAACGACTTGCTCAAGGGCAAGGACAGTCTGCTCGCCAAGGCTCTACCAGCGGGTTCGCCATTGCTTACAGCTGACTTTACTTGGCGCCACCGCAGCGATTTTAGCCTCAATTTCATCGGCCTGTTCGATACCGTCGCTGGCATTGTCTCGTTGCGCGATGGTGACTTCAGCCCGCACAACAACCATAACCACGGGCTCAATTTGCGACTCGCACCCGGTATCGCCCGCAAGGTCGTCCACCTGGTGGCTCGCGATGAGTATCGCCACAACTTCTCGCTGAATCAGGCTGAACTGGATATCGAGCTCCCCGGTTGCCACTCGGATATCGGCGGCGGTTACCTGCCACTGGCCATGGAAAAGCTCCTGCTGAGCAAACCCGACACCAGTTTTGAATTTGACCATCTCCCCAATGAGCGCAGCGACGCCTACTGGCGTGCTCGGCAACGTTTCGGACATGAATCAAGTCACTGGCTGAGCTATGTGCCACCCGACGGGCTAAGCATCGCCACCTGGTCGGTGGTCACCCAGCGCCGCGTTCGCGATACGCTGGCAGAGAAGCGAGTGTATGCCGCCATTGCCAGTCAGCGTCAGGTTCGAGGGGCGTTGGCGTTGGTGTATTTGCGGATTATGCGTGAGTGGGGTTTGCGCACCGGGGTACCGTTTAAAAAACTACCCGACACACCTGCGTTTGCCTTGCCGGAGGAACTTCAACCTATCGCTATCAAGCTACAGGCCTTCGCCCTTGGTGAGCGATATATCTCGTTGACCGCCGAAGAACACGCGCTGCTGCGCCGTCGCTACATCCACCTTTCAGCGAACTGGAATGCGGCCAAAGGCTGGAACAACAGCGATCTGGACGTGGTGTTCATCAACCGTCCGGCCGAGGGTAACCAGCGCGTGGAGCACCCCAATGAATAAGCTCAAAGCAATGCTGTTGTTGGGGGCGATGCTCTGCCTGAGTAGCTGCGCCACAGGCTCCAGTCGCCTGCCTTATGATGCTTGGTACCTGGGCTTGTTGGCGCCCAATTACATGGAGGTGTGGATCGAAACCGCCGATGCGGTGGATGTGCACGACCGTGTGTTTCGTCGTGCCATGAGTGGCGTAGCCGCAATTAATACGCCGAGTAACCTCAAGGGCAATCCACGGGGGTGGCCAAATTACCCTGGCGCAGGCAAGGGCAAACATGTACGAGGTGCCGACCTGCCTCGATTGATCTATGTGCGCTGGCAATCGTTGGTGGAGCCTCAGACTTATGAGGCTTATATCCCGATTCCTGAGGCCACCCGACAGGCAATGGTCAAGGGAGAAAGGGCCTTTTGCTCCTTCGACGGCAAATGGATCACCGACTACCGCTACATGCTCACGGTCGGCCTGGCCCCCGGTGGCGTGACTAAAACCTGGATCGGCGGGCCCTGTCTGCCGCCTGTTGAAGTAGCAAGGGTGGTTGGCGAGGTCGTAAAAGTGGGCCCAAGTGGAGGCCGAAGCGGTGGTCGCTATGCATTACCGCTGGAGCCTTCATCCAAGGCCTACATCGAGAAGTACGGGGTTCCATATGGTTCCTGGTGATCCCCTCCTGAAAAATGTGCGAAACAATCCAGTGAATGGGCTCACGGCACCGTTGTTTTTGGGGCTGGTACTTTGCCTGGCTGGCTGTACCGGTTCCCCCAACCGCTTGCCTTACGATGCCTGGTACCTGGGCTTGTTGGCGCCCAATTACATGGAGGTATGGATCGAAACCGCCGATGCGGTGGATGTGCACGACCGTGTGTTTCGTCGTGCCATGAGTGGCGTCGCCGCAATTAATACGCCGAGTAACCTCAAGGGCAATCCACGGGGGTGGCCAAATTACCCTGGCGCAGGCAAAGGTAAACATGTACGAGGTGCCGACCTGCCTCGATTGATCTATGTGCGCTGGCAATCGTTGGTGGAGCCTCAGACTTATGAGGCTTATATCCCGATTCCTGAGGCCACCCGACAGGCAATGGTCAAGGGAGAAAGGGCCTTTTGCTCCTTCGACGGCAAATGGATCACCGACTACCGCTACATGCTCACGGTCGGCCTGGCCCCCGGTGGCGTGACTAAAACCTGGATCGGCGGGCCCTGTCTGCCGCCTATTGAAGTAGCAAGGGTGATAGGTACTGTCGTGAAAGAAGGACCTTACAGTGGCACCTCTAACGGCCAGCATCGGCCGTTATCGGAAACGTCCAGAGCTTACACCGAGAAGTACGGGATTCCTTATGGTTCCTGGTGAGAACTGATTGTGTGTCTGTGCCAGCCACATGAAACGCAAATCGAGCGAACCGGACTTGCCAAAAAGCACACTGTGGCGAGGGGGCTTGCCCCCGTTGGGTCGCGAAGCGGCCCCCAACGATCCTGCAGGCAGACCGAGTCGCCTGAATTTGCGGCGGCTTCGCCACCGAACGGGGGCAAGCCCCCTCGCCACAGGGGTTGTGTAAGGTCAAAGGGTTGTGTAGATCAGGCGAGGGGCAGGGAAAAGGTAAACACCGCGCCGCACGGTTCGAGGTTCTGTGCCCAGATGTCCCCCCGATGCCGGCCGATGATGTTCTTGCACAGCGCCAGGCCAATGCCGTTGCCGCTGACCTTGGACGAGAAAAAGCCATCGAACAGCTTCTCTTGCGCCTGGGCCTGAATGCCACGGCCGCTGTCTTCGATGCGCACCAATGCCACATCGTTGTCGCGGCTGGCATGGATACGCAACAGACGCCGCTCGGCAGGCAGGTCGGCCATTTCTTCGATGGCGTTGAAGGCCAGGTTGAGGATCACCTGGCCGATCAGTACCTTCTCGCAACTGACCAGCAGCGGCTCGGGCGCGGTGACGACTTCCACGCGGACCAGGCTTGGATCGGCCCGCAGGCTGATGAAGTAGCGGGTTTCGTGCAGCAGTTCATTGAGGTCAACCCGTTCTTCGGTTTGCTCCAGCTTGACCACGTAGTCGCGCACGCTCTTGATGATCACCGACGCATGCTCGATTTGCCGCACGGCGCTCTGCAAACCCCAGGTGACTGCGGGGTCGGCATCGGCCACGTTGCCCAGGCGAATCACTGTTCCTTCAATGAAGTTGCGCGTCGCGGCCAGGGGCTGGCTCAATTCGTGGGCGATGGCCACGGCCATTTCACCCATGGCGTTGTAGCGCGCCAGGTACTCGAGTTTCTGCTCGCTGACCCGCCGCGCTTCTTCGGCCTGCACCTGTTCGGTGACGTCGCGGAACAGCAGCAGGTGGCCAACCAGATCGTCCTCGATCTCGATGTAGCGACAGGTTGCGTCATGCCAGCGCCATTCGCCATCGCGCCGCTGGATCTTGTAATGCACGTTGAACGGCGCGTGCTCCGGCGTCTCATGGGCAAGCTGTTGCAACAGGCGCTGGCCGGATGCGTCGTCGCACCAGGCCAGGAAGTTCTTGCCCATCAGCTGGTGCACTTCGCTGTTGAGCAGGTGCGCGCCGGAGTCGCTGATAAAACCGATATCGCCCTCGGGACCGAGCACCGCCACACCCTCGGCCAGGTCCTGCATGAAGGCCTTGAGCCGGCTCTCGAAACGCTTGAGGTCGCGCTTGACCTTGTCCTCCTTGGAAATGTCGCGGAACTGCACCATCAACACATCGCGCCCGTCCAGGTGCACCAGGGTCGCCACCGCCTCGGAAAGAATCTCCACCCCTTGCTTGGAGCGGTAGCACCACTCGATGGCCCGCTGGCCGGTGCGCGCGGCACCTTCGAGCCAGCGCAAACCCACGGAACGCCGGTATTTCGGGGCGTCGCGGGTCATGTCCGGGGCTTTCAGCGGCGTCAGCTCCTCCAGGGTAAAGCCCAGCGCCGCCAGGGCGGCGGCGTTGGCCCAGAGGATTTCCTTGGTGTGCGCGTCATGAAGAATGATGCACAGCGGCATGGCTTCGATCAGCGCATAAAAATCGTTCGGTTTTGGCAAGTACATCGCACGGCCCCTGGCGGCAGAGATTTGCAGTATGGCGTTTTATACCTGCTCGCACAGCGGGATGCGCTCAGAGGTAACCGGCGTGGGCCTAGGGGTTTTCTTTAGTGCAGGGGCTGCACGCACCAATAGTGGCGGCCGGACGCGGTTTTTACACTGGACTCCAATGCAAGGGCAACCACCGCGCTCTTTGTAGGAGCGAGCCTGCTCGCGATGGACGTCAACGATGACGCGCCCTGTCTGAATGACCGGGTTGTCCAGGCGTTTTTCGCGAGCAGGCTCGCTCCTACAGGTACCGGTTCCGCCCCCCCTAACAATAAGTAAAACGGAGAACTAGCCCATGCTGCGTTCAGCTGTCGCGCAACAAGACCCTGTGTCCGCCCCGGTCGTGCCAATGGTCGAGAGTCAGCTATTTCAGCAAGTGCTGGATGAGGTTCGTCAACGCCGCGAGGAATTCGACGCCGGCTCCCACGTGCCTCGGGACATGATCGAGCGATTCAAGCAGGTCGGTATCTACCGTGCCGCCACGCCGAAATGCTTCGGCGGTGACGCCCTGGCACCGGCGCAGTTCCTGCAAATGATCGAGCGCATCTCCGAAGCCGACGGCTCGGCGGGCTGGGTCGCCAGCTTCGGCAGCGCCGGTGTCTACCTGGCAGCCTTACCGCGGGAAACCCTGGCTGAGCTCTACGCCGAAAGCCCTGACCTGGTATTCGCCGGCGGCCTGTTCCCCTTGCAACCGGCCGAAGCAGTCGAAGGCGGCTATCAGGTCAACGGCACCTGGAAATTCGCCAGCGGCTGCAAAGGCGCAGACCTGTTGGGCGTTGGCATCGGTGCCGCTGGCGGCAAGCCGCGCACCGCTGTGTTTCGCCCGGAGCAGGTAGACATCGTCGAGAACTGGGAAGTGGTCGGCCTCAAAGGCACCGGCAGCCATGACCTGCGTGTTAACGATAAACGCGTTGAGGAGCGCTGGACCTTCATCCGTGGCGGTGCCGCGACCATCGACGAACCACTGTTCCGCTACCCGTCGATCGCCTACGCCGCGCAAGTGCTGGCGGTGGTCAACCTCGGCCTGGCCCGTGCGGCCCTCGACGAAATCAGCCGCATGGCGGGCGGCAGCGGCATCACCGGCGCGCCGAAATTGTCCGACCGCGCTTACGTGCGCATCGAGATCGCCAAGGCTGAAGCCAAGCTCAGCGCCGCGCGCGGTTTCTTCTACAACGCCACCGAACAGGTGTGGAGTTCGATCCTGGCCGGCCACCCGGTGACGCCGGAGCAGACCAGCCTGCTGCGCCTGTCCGCGATCCATGTCTCCCAGGCCGGTGCCGAAGTGGTGCAAAGCGCCTACAGCCTGGCCGGCACCACCGCCATTTACCTGCGCCATCCGCTGCAACGCTACCTGCGTGACTCGATGGTGGTGACCCAGCACGCCTTCCTCAGCGAAGGCCTGTACGACGGCGCCGGCTCGGTGTTCCTCGGCGTCCCGCCGTTCCCGGGCTACATCTGAATCCCCATTACTTTTTCAAGGAATCGCACCCATGTCGCAAACCACCCAAGAGCCATTGCGCGTCGTCTTCTGTATCGGCATCACCCAGAACTTTTTCGACCTGCCGACCGGCGAAGGCCTGAGCGTGTGGAAAGGCTTCAGCCAGATGATGGGTGACCTCGGCGCCATGCCCGGCATCACCGTGCTCGGCGCGATGGACGACGACCGCCTGATGGTCGGCCCGTCCACTACTTCGCCCTGGACCGTGTACATCATGGCCGACGTCGACTGCCATCAGTCGGTGATCGACGCCTGCAACCTGTTCCGCACCACGCCGGTCGGCCAATACAGCCTGTGGCGCTACGCCAAGATCGAAGCGCGCATCGGTCGCCCGCTGACCATTCCTGACGCGGCCAAGGTGTAAGCCATGAACGAGGCCTTGCTGCAGCGTCTGGCGACGCTCGAAGGGGAAAGCGCAGTGCGTCGTCTGATGGCGCGCTACATGGACCTGTGCGATGTGCCGCGGGCGCCGATTCACCTGAGCCAGTTGGCGCAGTTGTTCACCGAGGATGCGATCTGGGAAGGCCTCGGCACCCAGACCGCACAGACCTTCGGCCAGCATCATGGACGTGCGGCGGTGGCGACGTTTGTCGGCGGTTACCTGCCGCCGTCCGATCACTTCAAGTTGAACCTGCATTACCTCACCAGCGAGTCGATCGTGGTCGACGGCAAGGCGGCGCAGGGGCAGTGGATCATGCAGCAGATTTCCACCTATGCCGATGGCCGCAACGAGCTGTTCGGCACGCGGCTGAACATCGATTTTCGTTGTGTCGACGGCGTCTGGCTGATCGCGCATTTCCGCACGCAACGCTTGTTCAATACGGAGCTGAGTGCATGAGTACTTTCATCAGCGAGTTCCTCCTCGGTGGCAACGGCAAACGCGTTGCCATCAAGGACTCCATCGACATCGCCGGTTATCCGACCCGTTCGGGCAGCCGTGCTTTTGCCGATGCCCCGGCCGCGACGAAAAACGCCGAAGTGGTCGACGCGATCCTCGACGCTGGCTGGCAGATCGTCGGCAAGACCAACCTGCATGAACTGGCGTTCGGCGTCACCGGCATCAACGACTTCACTGGTACGCCGATCAACCCGCAAGCGCCGGATCGCGTGCCGGGTGGTTCGTCCAGCGGTTCGGCGTCGGCGGTCGCGGCCGGCCTGGCGGACATCGCCATCGGTACCGACACCGGTGGTTCGGTGCGAGTGCCGGCAGCGTGCTGCGGCATCGCAGGATTGAAGCCGACTTACGGCCGTGTCAGCCGCGTCGGTGCCCATCCGTTGGAATCGAGCCTTGATTGCGTCGGGCCGTTCGCCCGATCCATGGACGACCTGATCGCGGCGATGCAGGTGATCTGCCCGGGCTTTGAAGTGCAGGGCCTGCCAAGCGCCGGTACCAAAGTCGCCTTCCTCGAAGTCGGTTGCGACCCGCACCTGGAAGCCTGCCTGGGTGCCGCCGCCGACCGCGCCGGATGGCGGCGCGGCAACCTGCACCTCAGCGAGTTCGAAGCAGCCTTCGCCGCCGGCCTGACCGTGATCAATTTTGAAAACTGGGCGGCCTTCGGTCACCTGACCGGCAAGGGCCTGATCGGCGCTGATGTGGAGACCCGCCTATTGGCGGCCAGCCGCACCACGCGTGAAGAACTGGCCCAGGCCGAAGCTGTGCGCACAGCGTTCACCCAACAAGTGGACGCGGCGCTGGAAGACTTTGCGGTATTGCTGTTGCCGACGTTGCCGACCCTGCCGCCGACCCTCAGCGAAGCCCGCGCCGGCAGCAAGGCCGTGGCCGGCATGACCCCGCTGGTTCGGCCTTTCAACCTCAGCGGCCACCCGGCGCTGACGGTGCCGGTGGAACTCGATTGCGGCGGGCTGAAAGTCGGCCTGCAAATCGTTGGCCGAAAAGGTCAGGACGAACGGGTCTGCGCCTTCGGTGCGCAGCTGCAACTCAGCATGGCCGGTCAACGACCGGCTGCTAAAACCAAATCATAAAAAGAAGCCATGAGGAGAACCGCATGAGCACTCATGAATACCGGCTGATCGCGACGTCGAAAAGCCCCGAAGACCTGGTCCAGCATGACCGCGTCGACGTCTCGCTGTACAACGACCCGGCGCTGTTCGAAGCCGAGCTGGAAAAGATTTTCTACCGCACCTGGGTGTGGGTTGCCCACGAGAGCGAAGTGCGCAACTCAGGCGACTTCAAGACCGCCACCATCGGCCGTCGCCCGGTGATCGTCGTGCGCGACAAGAAGAACAACATCAACGTCCTGGAAAACCGTTGCCGCCACCGTGGCGCCACCGTGTGCGAGAAGCACAAGGGCAACGCCACCGGTTTCACCTGCCCGTACCACAGCTGGTCCTATGGCCTGGACGGCAAGCTGCGTGCGCTGCCGTATCCGGATGGCTACGAAGGCATCCTGGAAAAGTCCGAACTGCCGCTGACCAGCCTGCGCGTCGAAAGCTACGCCGGCATGGTCTTCGCCAGCTACAACGACGAAATCGAACCGCTGGAAGACTTCCTCGGCGGCGCCAAGCACTGGATGGACCTGTTCATGAAGCAGGGCGCCGGCTACCCGATCAAGACCCAGGGCGAACACAAATTCAGCTTCAAGGGCAACTGGAAGATCCAGCTGGAAAACACCACCGACGGTTACCACTTCCCGATCGTGCACAAGTCGTTCATGTCGTCGGTGGATGAAGAAACCTCGGAAATGCTTTCGTTCATGACTGACGAGCAAGCCGTGACCCACTCCCTGGGCAACGGCCACAGCGTGATGGTGATGGTGCCGGAACACGTCGACCTCGATCACGACGACGGCACCGAGCAGTTGCAGGAACGTTTTGCCCACGTCACCGAAGAGCTGTCGAAAACCCTGCCGGCCGATCAGGTCCGTCGCATCGTGCGCTCGCTGCACGGCGCCGGTTTCAACCTGAACCTGTTCCCCAACGTCGCCATGTCGATGTCGTTCTTCCGTGTACTGCGCCCGGTGTCGGTCACCGAAACCGAGATCCGTCACGTTGCCCTCGGCATGGACGGCGGCCCGGAAATCGCCAACCGTGAACGCATGCGCATTCACGAACACTTCCAGGGCCCGTTCGGTTTCGGCAGCCCCGACGATGCCGAGGCCTGGGACCGTGTGCAGCGCGGCTCGTATGCCGGCGTCGACGCGCCGATCCTGGTCAACCGCGGCCTGAACCGCGAAATCACCGCTGAAAACGGCGACAAGGTCAGCCACGCCACCGACGAAGGCGGCATGCGCGGTGCCTACGACATGTGGAAAAGGATGATGAGCCAATGAGCAATCACGACACCCTGAACGGTTTTTCCGGCCCGTTGGCCCAGGCCATCGAATTCATCTGGCGCGAAGCCGAACTGCTCGACCACAAGAACTACGCCGAATGGGCGACCCTGTGGAGCGAAAGCGGCAAATACATCGTGCCGATCGACCCGGACACCGAAGATTTCGAAGCGACGCTCAACTACGCCTACGACGATGCACGCATGCGTGACCTGCGCATCGAACGCCTGACCGCCGGCTACTCGCCGTCGGCGGTCGACGCGGCGAAAACCATCCGCACGATCTCGCGTTTCCGTCTGGTGGAAGCGGCTGGCGACGTCGTCGAAGTGAACTCCGCGCAGTTGCTCTACGCCTACAAGCGTGGCGTGCACACGCCGTTCGTGGCCGACCTGAACCACCGTATTCGTCTCACCGACGGCGTGCCGAGCCTGGAGCGCAAAGTGGTGCGCCTGATCAACTCCACCGACAGCCTGAGCGCGCTCGGCTTCCTTTTGTGAGGGCAACATCATGAGTCGAGTAGCTCTGGTAACGGGTGCCTCGCGTGGACTGGGCGAGTGCATCGCCCGTCGTCTGCACGCGGCGGGCTATCGCGTCGCCCTGGCCGATGTGCGTCTTGACGGCGTGCAGCAACTGGCCGCCGAGCTCGACGGCAGCGGCGCCAGCGCCGTCGCCATCGAGCTGGATGTGCGCAGCAAAGCCGATTTCCAGCGTGCCCGCGACCTGCTCGCCGAGCGTTGGGGCGGCACCGACATCCTGGTGAACAACGCCGGTGTGTCGAAGGTCGCGGCGCTGATGGACATCACGCCGGAAGAATTCGACGAGTCGATGGCGATCAACCTGCGCGGCACTTTCGTCGCCTGCCAGGTGTTCGGCGCGCACTTCGCCGAGCGCGGCTTCGGGCGCATCGTCAACATCGCGTCCCTGGCCGGGCAGAACGGCGGCACCGCCACCGGCGCGCATTACGCGGCGGCCAAGGGCGGCGTGGCGACCCTGACCAAGGTCTTCGCCCGTGAACTGGCCCCGCAAGGGGTGACGGTCAACAGCATCTCGCCAGGTCCGCTGGACTTGCCGATAGTGCGTGAAAGTGTGGCGCCGGAGCGTCTGGAGCAGATCTTGAAAATGATCCCGGCCGCCACCCTCGGTGACCCGGGGTTCATCGCCGACAGCGTGCTGCTGCTGATCGCCGACAACGCGACTTCCGTGACGGGCGCGTGCCTGGACGTCAACGGCGGCTTGTTCATGCGCTGAGAAAGCAGGGTGATTTTAGAACTTGTGGCGAGGGAGCTTGCTCCCGCTGGGTCGCGGAGCGGCCCCAAAAAATTCGGCAGCAACGAAGATTTTACGACTGCTGCGCAGCCGAACGGGGGCAAGCCCCCTCGCCACAGGGATCAGGGCAGGCTTCAAGATTTTTAATGTCCGAATTAACCGAAATAACCAGTTTTAGGTGATGCAATGATGAAGGTGAAGATCGAAAGGATCGTCGACGAAGCGCTGGATATCCGCTCCTTTCGCCTCGTGCGCAGTGACGGCCAGCCGCTCGACACCTATGAACCGGGTGCCCACGTCGACCTCACCGGGCCGACCGGAGTGACCCGCCAGTATTCGCTGTGCAGTCCGCCGCAGGATCGCCGCGCCTATCTGGTCGCGGTGAAGAAAGAAGCGCAGTCGCGCGGTGGCTCGCTCGCGCTGCACGAGCAGGTGCAAGAGGGCATGGAGCTGGAAATGGGTGCGCCACGCAACCTGTTCCGTCTTGATGAAAGTGCCCGCGAACACGTGCTGTTCGCCGCCGGCATCGGCGTCACGCCACTGCTGAGCATGGCTTATCGACTGGCGGAAAGTGGCGAGCCGTACCGTCTGCATTATTTCGCCCGTTCAGCGCAGTACGCAGCTTTTACCGAGCTATTGGCGACGAATTTCGCCGATCACGTGGAATTCCACTACGGCGTGGAGCCTGCGGATCTGGACGGCGCATTGAGCGAATGCCTGGAACGCGCCGGTAGCGCCGCCCATGTCTACACCTGCGGCCCGGCACCGTTCATGAACAAAGTGGTGGAAGTGGCTTCGCGCAGTCGCGCGGATGATGCCATCCACCTCGAACACTTCGCGGCAGACCCGGCGGCCAACAGCGCCCCTGCAGGCGGTTTTGAAGTGGAACTGGCCAGTTCCGGCGTGGTGCTGCACGTGCCGGCCGACAGCAGCCTGGTCGACGTGCTGCAAGCCCACGGCTGCGACATCGACACCGAGTGCCGCGAAGGCATCTGCGGCACCTGCATCGTCGACGTGCTCGACGGCGTGCCGGAGCACCGCGACAACTGTCTTTCCAACAAGGAAAAGGCGTCCAACAAGCAGATCTGCGCCTGTGTTTCCCGGGCGCTTTCCGCTCGTCTGGTATTGGACATCTAAGACTAAGGAAAGCTGGAAAGCATGCGCCGGAGCCTGTTGAATGGGCGCCCGGCGGCCATCGAGGGAGGCGATGGCTACAGAAATAACCGTGTTACTGAACCGCTCGCTGAAGCGGTCGAAAAATAACAACAAAAAACGTGAGGCTTTGCGGACATGATTACAGCATCGACGGTGCGCAACGAGGCGTTCGAAAGTTGGTTGAGCCAGGTGAACCAGGCCTGTGGGCGTTTCGATGCCCGGGCGCTGGACACTGATTTCTACGGCGAACTGGCGGAGTTTCGCAGCGGTGCGATCAACCTCAGTGTGGTCGACATGGCGCACGTGCATTTATATCGCACCAGCAAGGACGTCAGCACCAGCAGCGACGGCCACTACTACGCAGTGTTCCAGATGCGTGGCAGCTCACAGCTGGAGCAGGGCGACAACCGCGCGCAATTGGGCTGTGGCGACATCGCGCTGATCGACGCCAGCCGTCCGAGCGACATGATCTACAACGACGATTGCCGACAGCTGTCGTTGATTTTGCCGCGCCAGGTAGTCGAGCGCGGCTCGCACTTCAATGCCGTCAACTGCGCCACGCGCATCGCGGCCAGCAGTCCCCTGGCGGCAATGGCCAACAAGCTGGTGCTGGAGACTCGCCAGCAGGACGGGCTGGAGATGCAGGAGAGCGAGGCCGTGCTCGATGCCCTGGCCAGCCTGCTGCTGCCGGGCATCAGTGCCCGGGACGGCGCGGCTGATCCCCATGAACGGCAGTTCCGCAAGATCATCGCGTTCATTGATGCACACCTCAGCGACGAGGAACTGTGCCCCGAGCTGATCGCCCGTGAAGTGGGAATTTCCGTGCGCGGCCTGTACCGGATGTTCTCCAAGCGCGGCCTGGTGGTGGCGCAGTACATCAAGCATCGCCGCCTGGACTTCTGCGCCGAAAACCTGCGCCGCCATGATGTCGAGCAGAAGCTTTCGGCGCTGTGTTATGCCTGGGGCTTTTCCGATTCGAGCTACTTCTCGTCGGCGTTCAAATCGCGTTTTGGTGTTTCGCCGGGGGCTTATCGCAAGCGGTATAGCCAGAACTGACCGCCAACATCCATGTTGAATGTGCCGGCCTCTTCGCGAGCAAGCCCGCTCCCACATTGAATCTCCGGTGAACACAGAGTCTGTGTCCGGCTTGGATCAAACTGTGGGAGCGGGCTTGCTCGCGAAAGCGGTGTGTCAGTCGCCATCAATATTGAATGTAATGGCCTCATCGCTGGCAAGCCAGCTCCTACAGGGATCTTCAGCGAACACAGTATTTGTGCCCGGCCGAGATCAAACTGTGGGAGCGGGCTTGCTCGCGAAAGCGGTGTGTCAGTCGCGATTGATGTTGGATGTAATGGCCTCATCGCTGGCAAGCCAGCTCCTACAGGGATCTGCAGCGAACACAGTATTTGTGTCCGGCCGAGATCAAACTGTGGGAGCGGGCTTGCTCGCGAAAGCGGTGCGTCAGTCGCCATCAATATTGAATGTAATGGCCTCATCGCTGGCAAGCCAGCTCCTACAGGGATCTTCAGTGAACACAGTATTTGTGTCCGGCCGAGATCAAACTGTGGGAGCGGGCTTGCTCGCGAAAGCGGTGTGTCAGTCGCGATTGATGTTGGATGTAATGGCCTCATCGCTGGCAAGCCAGCTCCTACAGGGATCTGCAGCGAACACTGTATTTGTGCCTGGCCGGGATCACCTGCTCGCGAACAGGCCTCATGACCGCCGCAGATTCCTCAGTGCCGCACCGGCTCTTCCACCGGCAAATGCAGCACCTCGCGCACCAGCATGGCGATGCTGGATACGCCCATCTTTTCCTTGATCTTGGTGCGGTGCACGTCAACGGTCTTCACGCTGATGTTCAGCTCCCGGGCGATCACCTTGCTCGCCTTGCCATCGATCACCAGCATCAGCACTTCGCGCTCGCGGCTGGTCAGCAGCGCCAGCTTGCCTTGCAGGTTCTGCCGCTGCTGCTGATCGGCCTGGGCATGCACGGCGGTTTTCAGCGCGGCCTGGATGCGGTCGATCATCTGTTGCGGGTTGTAGGGTTTCTCGACGAAATCCAGCGCGCCGTTCTTCATCGCCGTGACCGACATCGGGATATCGCCATGGGCCGAGACGAAGATGGTCGGCAGGGTACTGCCGCGCTGGTTGAGGATTTCCTGCAACTGGAAGCCGCTGGTCTCGGGCATGCGCACATCGAGCACCAGGCAGGCGGGCTGCTTGGGGTCGTATTGGCTGAGGAATTCTTCGGCGCCGGCAAAACACTGCGCCTGCACGCTGACCGACTCCAGCAACCAGGCCAGGGAAGTGCGCAGGTCCTTGTCGTCGTCAACGATATAAACAATCGGTTTACGGGTTTCCATCGGGGCTGCCACGAAAGTTTTTTAATTATTGTTTTCGCACGCGAACGCGCGGCACGCATCGGCTCGTCTTTGCCGAGCCAGTAAGCAGAATACCCACTGTGGCCGGCCCTTGCGATAAAGAAACCACCTAGTCGACTAGCGGAAACCCAACCTCGTCATGGGGATCGTCAGAATGGTTGCGGCGCAGCCACGGCCTTAGTCTTGTTCCATCACCTACGGACCGCGCAACGGCGGTCCTCCAGAAGGAAGGGGCATCGACATGGCCGACCTGAGCCAGCAGCAAATCGACTTTCGCAACGCCATGGCGCAGCTGCCGGCGGCGGTGAACATCATCACCACCAACGGCCCGGGCGGGCGCTGTGGCATCACCGCCAGCGCCGTGTGCTCGGTGACCGACTCGCCGCCCACGGTGCTGGTGTGCGTCAACCGCAACAGCGCCACCCACGACGTGTTCCGCACCAACGGCCACCTGTGCGTCAACGTGCTGTGTGGCGAGCAGGAAGAACTGGCCCGGCATTTCGCCGGCATGACCCAGGTGCCGATGGCCGAGCGCTTCGCCTGGGACCTGTGGGACGACGGCGCGGCCGATGTGCCGGTGCTGCGCGATGCCCTGGTACAGCTGGAAGGGCGGATCAGCGAGTGCAAGGAAGTGGGCTCGCACTCGGTGATGTTCGTCGAGCTGACGAAGGTCGGCGTGCGCGAACCGCGCGACAGCCTGGTGTATTTCAACCGCCTGTTTCATCGCGTTGAGCATGCCAGCGCGCATTGCTGAGATCCAACCCCCCATACCTGTAGGCGCTGGCTTGCCAGCGATGTGGCCCTGAAGACCGCTATCGCCGGCAAGCCGGGCTCCTACAGTGACCGCGTGCGGTTTACCTCGCGGTGATCACCGACAGTTTGCTGATCCCCGCGCGCTCGATCGACGCCATGGCGCGGGCCACTTCGCCGTAATTCACGCCGTCATCGGCCTGCAATTGCACGCGCACTTCCGGGTCTTTGGCCTTCGCCGCCTTAAGGTTGAACTCCAGCAGATCCGGCTGGATTTCATCCTTGTTGATGAACAGTTTGCCGGCGCCGTCGATGCTCACCACCAATGGGTCTTTCTGCTCCACCGGCGCCACGGCTTCGGTCTTCGGCAAGTTGATCGGTATCGCATTGGTCAGCAGCGGCGCCGTGACGATGAACACCACCAACAGCACCAGCATCACGTCCACCAGGGGCGTGACGTTGATCTCGCTGAGTACTTCATCGCTGTCTTGTGTAGAGAAGGCCATATCAGGACGCCTCCTTGATTTTCTGCCCGGAGGTGCTGGCGGCGGATTTACCCGCGACAGGGCTCAGCAGCACACGGAACGCATGTTTCTGCGCCAGGCTGTAGAAGTCGTGCGCAAAGTCATCCAGGTCTGCTGCCGTCAACTTCAGGCGACGCAGGAAATAGTTGTAGACCAGCACCGCCGGCACGGCGACAGCAATACCGACGCCGGTGGCGACCAGTGCGGCGCCGATGGGGCCCGCTACGGTTTCCAGGCTCGCCGAGCCCGCCGCACTGATCCCTTTCAACGCGGACATGATCCCCCAGACGGTACCGAACAGGCCGATGAAGGGCGAGGTGCTGCCGATACTGGCGAGGATTGCCAGCCCGGTTTCCAGCGAGCGCCGTTCACGCACGATCTGCTGGCGCAAGGCACGCTCAAGGCGGTCCTGATGATTGATCGACTGGCTGAGGTCAGCGTTCTGACTGTCACTGATCTGGATCGCATTGTAACCGGCAAGCGCAACGCGGGCTGCAGCGCCAGGCAGGTTGTTGGCGAAATCGGCGGCCGATTCAAGGCTCGAAGCGGCCCAGAACTGCCGATGGAATTTTCGGTCCTGCGTCTTTAGCCGGGTGAACTGCAAGCCCTTGAGCAAGGCCAGGCCCCAGGTCGCGACGGAGAAGACAATCAGCAGCCAGATGACGGCGTGTTCGATGGATTCGAAGGGGGAGGTGAGTAGACTCATGGTCGGGTGCTCCAACAAGGCATTAGATCAGTTGTAGCGATGCGCCTTTTGCCAGGTAGCCCGCAGGGTTTCGATAGGTTTGAGTTACTTGATTTTGAAGTCGATGGGCACGCTGACCCAGCCGTCCAGCGCGGTGTCGCCTTGCTTGGCCGGGACGAAGCTCCAGCGTTTCACGGCGGCCAGTGCGGCGTCGTCCAGCGATTCGCGGCCACTGCTTTTTTGAATCTGGATTTCACCGGGCTTGCCGCTGGCCAACACATGGACGCGCAACAACACCGTGCCTTGCCAGCCCCGGCGCATGGCCTGGGACGGGTATTCCGGCGCCGGGTTGTGCAAGTACCCGGCCGTTGCCGAAGCCGGGGTCACGGGCTGAGGGGCAGGCGGTGCCGCAGGTGCGGGCGCCGCGGCCACCGGTTGCGGCGTCACGGCGGGGGCAGGTTGCGCTGTCACGGGTTTGGCCACCGGTTTAGGCACGGGCTTGAGCACAGGCTTGGGCTTGGGTATCGGCTTGGGCGGTGGCGGTTTCACGGCCAATTCATCTTCCACCGGTGGAGGTGGCTCCACCACGGGTTGGGCAATCGGCTCGGGCGGAGGTGGTTCGACAACGGGTGGCGCCGGCCGGGAGAACTCGATGGTCATCGGCGGGATTTCCGGGGGGACTACGGGCAGTTGCGGCGTGGGTGCCTGGTTGACCCAGACAATCACCGCGCCATGCAGGACCAGCGCCAACACCCCCAGCAAGACCACCTCGCGACGACTCAACAGCCGTTGCGGTGTGCGGTGCAGGCGAGACAGTGCCAGGGGTTCGCGAAATACCCGGCCAAGGTTGAGCAGCTCACCGAGGCCCGGGCCCTGGAACACTTGCGGCAGACTGGCGGGGCTTTGGACATTGCCCATTTGTTTACTCCTGTGAATCCTGTGGTTTTTCCACGCTTCGACGGACCGGTCCGGGCTTCAATGCCCCACCAGCTCCTCCAGCAGTTGTTCCTTGTAGCCTTGCAGCACGGTTGAAGCCCGATCCCGGGGATGGGGCAAGTCGACCTTGATTTCGTGCTTGATCCGTCCCGGATGGGCGTCCATGACGATCACCCGGTCACCCAGGTACAGGGCTTCTTCGATATCGTGGGTCACCATGATCACGGTGCAGCGTTGTTGCACCCAGATGCGCTGCAGTTCGTGTTGAAGTCGTACCCGGGTCAACGCGTCGAGCGCGCCGAGGGGTTCGTCGAGCAACAGCACTTTCGGTTTGTTGATCAGCGCCCGGGCAATGGCGGCTCGTTGCGCCATGCCACCGGACAACTGGTGCGGGTAGGCATTCTCGAAGCCCTCAAGGTTGACCAGGGCAATGTGTTCGGCCACCAATCGGTCTTTTTCCGTCTGGGACAGTGGATGGTTTTTCAAGGCCAGGGCAATGTTCTGGCTCAGGGTCATCCACGGAAACAAACGGTGATCCTGAAACACGATCCCGCGCTCCAGGCTGGTGGCCACGATCCGTTTGCCATCGAGCAGGATGTCACCTTCATAGTCGGCCTCCAGCCCGACGATCAGCCGCAGCAGCGTGGATTTTCCGCAGCCGCTGGCACCCACGATGCTGACGAACTCGCCGGGGCGAACGTCGAGGTTGATGTTGCGCAGCACTGGCAGAGGCTGGCCTTCGATCCGATAGGCCTTGCTCAGGCCGCGGATTTGCAGGGCGCCGGACTGTAGCGGGGTGCTGTGGGGCAGGATATGTTGGGCGATTGCGTTCATGGAGTGGCCTTTCAACGAATGTTGCGCCAGCGCAGCAAATGGCGGCTCAGAAGGGTGAATAGCAGGGTCATCAGGTAACCGCACAGACCGATGCACAACACGCTGAGGACGATGACTTCCATGCGTGAGCCGGCTTCGGCGTTCATCATCAGGTTGCCCAGGCCGGCTCCCGAAGACAGGAACAACTCGCTGCCCACTGCCGTGACCCAGGCAAACGCGAGCGCATGCAGCACACCGGTGGCGATGCTCGGCAGCGCCGCGGGCAACAGCACATGACGAAACCGTTGCCAGCGGGTCAGTACCAGCACCTGGCCGACTTCGCGATAGCGCTGCTCGACATGGCTGAAGCCCTGGTAAGTGTTGAGCACCATGGGGTAGAAAGCCGCGAGGCTGACGATCAGCACCTTGGAGAACTCGCCGTTGCCGAACCACATGGCGATCAGCGGAATCCAGCCGAGCATGGGGACCTGGCGGATCGAATGAAACAGCGGCCCGATCAGCCGGTTGGCGAGTCCCGACAGCGCCATCAACACGCCCAACAGGACACCGAAGAAAATACCCAGCGCCAGCCCGGTGCTGGTACGCGCCAGACTGGCCAACAGGTTCACCAGCAGCTCGCCATTGGCCAGCAACTCAAGCAAGGCGGCGCCGATGGTCGACAGCGGCACAAAGGCGTAAGCCCCCGCCGCGTCCTGGCGTGACAGGTATTCCCAGCCGCCGATCAACAACAGCGGCAGCAACAGGCCACGGGATTTGGCAATCAGTCCAGACATCGAAGGCTCCTAGCGGGTCTGCCAGCGGAACAGCCGCTGTTCCAGTTGGCGAAAGCTGAAATCCAGGGTGAAACCGATCAAACCGGTCACGACAATCCCGACCATCACCACATCGATGCGCAACATTTGCCGGCTCATTTCGATCATCTGTCCCAGGCCACTGTCGGCGGCGAGCAACTCGGTGGCCACCAGCACCACCCAGGCGCGGGTCAGGCTGATACGAAAACCGGTGATGATGGGCGGCGCGGCAGCGGGCAGGGCGATCTCCCGGACCAGTGTCGGCCAGCGCAGGCGGTAGACGTCAGCCACCTCGAAGTAGCTGCGCGGAATGGCCTTGACGCCTTCGCTGGCGGCCAGCGCGACCGGGAAGAACGCGGTTTTGGCAACGATGATGATCTTGAAGGTTTCATCGATGCCGAACAGCAGCACGAACATCGGGATCAAGGCGATGCTGGGAATCTGGCGCAAGGTGTGGAACAGCGGCGAGCAGTAGATCTCGACGTTTTTCGACAAGGCCATGAGCACGCCGAACGCCAGCCCGCACAGTGAACCAATGCCGAACCCCAGCCCCAGGCGCGACAGGCTGTTAAGCAGGTGTTCGAGCAGCTCACCACTGGCCGACAGCGCTTCGAAAGTCCGCCACACCTGAGCGGGAGGGACCAGCAGGTTGCGCGGGAAAATCCCGGCCTCGGCGACCACCGCCCACAGCAACAACAGGGCAACAGGAGAGATGAGCCAGCTTAGGGTTGAGAACAGACGTTGAGTACGCATGGCGGTTCTTATTTCGGCGAAGTACCGAAGGGGTATCGCAAGAGCTGTGCCAGCAAACACCGATCACGCCAAACAACCCTGTAGGAGCCGGCCTGCTGGCGATGGCGGCGGTGCAGGCGACACAAATCGTGCTGACCGCATCGCTGGCAAGCCAGCTCCTACAGGGCTCGTTGTCGCGGCAATTGATGCCTGATCAGCACCCGTTGCTGCCAGGGCAACACCCCGGCAGCAGTCCACTCAGAAGTCGTAACTGACGCTGGTGTAGTAGAACGCGCCCTGGGCGCCTTCGGGGCTGGTGATCGAGTACTTCGGCACGCCGTACAACTGCGCTCCGTCAGCCTTGTCCGGATGGGTGTCGAACAGGTTGATCGCTCCCACCGACACCTTCAGCGCCTTGTCGAAGGTGTATGACAGATCCAGGTCCGTCACCCATTGCGAGCTGTAGGTCTGGTCCAGGGTCGGGTTGGTCGAGTTAAGACTTTTCCATTCGCCATAGCGGCGCTGGGCCACGGTGACGCCCCAACCCTCATACAACCAATTGGCACTGAGGATCAGCTTGGACTCGGGCGTGCCATCCTCGATCAGGCCTTGGGTGGTGCGGCCGACAATCTGCGAGCCCTTGATGTTGCCGACGTCACGCAGGGCGGTGATTCTGGTGTTGTTCTGGCTCACGCCGGCATTGAGGTTCAGGCGTCCCCATTGCTGCAGGTCCAGCTGATAGTTGCCGGCCAGCTCGACACCGTCGGTGCGGGTGTCGGCCACGTTGGTGTAGAAGGCCGCACTCTGGATGTTCGCGTAAGGGGTACCGGCGAAAATCGGCGAGACCACCGACGCGGGCAACTGGTCGGAGAGGGTGATGCGGTTGTCGATATCAATGCGGTAGGCGTCCAGCGTCACCGATGCATTGGCCAATGGACGCCAGACCAGGCCCAGGGAATAGCTGGTGGATTCTTCCGGTTTGAGCGATGCCCCTCCGAGCAGCGCTGCCTCTGGACTGTCTGCGCGCAACGTACGCTGCTGCACTTCGACAAAGTTGCCGCTGCCGGGCGGTTGCTCCACCACTTGCACGCTGAACGAGGACAGGCCGCTCTGCACCAGGGATGGCGCGCGATAACCGGTACTGGCGGTGGCTCGGGCGGCGATCTGCGGGGTGAAGTCGTAGCGCAGGGAGAGCTTGCCGTTGGTGGTGTCGCCGAAGTCCGAGTAGTGCTCGCTGCGGAGGGCGACACCGGCCTGGAATTTCTCGGTGACCTGGCCTTCGATGTCGACATAGGCGCCCGCTACGTTACGGTCCAGTGAGGCTGCATCGACCTGGGTGATGCCCGAGTAGTAGCCCGGGATACGCCGTCGGGTAAGCGGGTCGACCGTGTTGAACAGCGGGCCGTTTTGCCAGCCTGCGGGCTCGCCTGCGCTGAGCTCGTAGTTTTCACGGCGCCAGGCCAAGCCGGCGGACAGTGTCAGGGGCTTGAACAACAGGTCGGTCGGGAAGTCCCGCACCCAATCGAGGGTGACGTTGGTCTGGTCGGCGTCGCGTTCGCCGGTAAAGATTTTTTCCGGGCTGTTGACACCCCAACTGGGGTTGATTGCGTTGCGGTCGGTGGACTTCAGCGTGTTGTCGCCGTGGTTGACGGCGAAGTCGAACTTGCCCAGTTGTTCATTTTCGTAGCGCAGCCCGCCGGTCAACGCATAGTCCTCCAGCGAGTAACGGGTGATCGGTACACGGCCGTCCGGGAAGCGTTGCAATGCGGTGCTGCTGTAGTTGTTGCGCAACGTCGTGGGCGGGTCGAAGAAGCCTTCGGCGTCGGTGTTCTTGTGCGAGTAGGTGGCAAAGCCGTAGGCCGTCAAACCGTCGCCAATGCCCATTTCACTGTTGGCGGCGAAGTTGTACTGGTCCGACACGTTGCCCGAGCCCCAGCGCCAGGTGCGGTAGCGGTTGTTCTGCTCACGGGGCGTGTTGATGCTGGTGGAGCCCGGGTAAAAAATCCGGTTGTCCGGGTTGGTGTCGCTGGCCGGGTCCTGGCTGCCGGCATCGAAGCTCAGGGTCAGGAAGCCGTCATTGGGCAGGGCAATGCCTTTCCAGCCGCTGAGTTTGCGCTGGATGCCATCGCCTTTGTCGTAGCCGCCGAAGCGATAACCGAGGTTGCCTCCGTCGTCGTTCTCCTTGAGCACGATGTTGATGACCCCGGCGATGGCGTCGGAGCCGTACTGGGCCGCCGCGCCGTCGCGCAGGATTTCCACGCGCTGGATCGAGCTCAGGGGTATCAGGCTCAGGTCGACTGCTGCCGCGCCACGTCCGTTGACCAGGCTTTGGCGAGTGACGTTGGCGCTGGTGTGGCGGCGCTTGCCATTGACCAGCACCAGCACCTGATCGGATGCCAGGCCACGCAATGACGCGCCTTGGGCGATGGAGCCGGCAAAAGCGCCCTGGGGCGACTGCGGATAGGTGAACGACGGTGACAGCGCGGTGAGGGCGCCGGACAGGTCGCTGGCACCGGTCTGTTCCAACTGTTCGCTGGACAGCACGTCAATGGGAGCGGCGCTTTCGAGCGCAGTGATATCGCTGCGCCGGGTACCGAGTACCACCACTGTGTCGAGGTGATCGCTGCTGGCGGAGGGGTGGGTTTCGGCAGCCACGACAGGCACGGCAAGGCTGCCAATGACCAGCGCGATAGCGCCGGCCAACGGAGTGTGATGGAACATGGATAAATTCCTTCCAGACGAATGAAAACCCCTGTAGGAGCTGGCTTGCCAGCGATGGCGGCCTCAAGTGCGATGCAAGGCTTGCGGGCCTCATCGCCGGCAAGTCGGCTCCTACAGTGAATGTGTGGATGCCGGAGGTCCGGAAATCGATGGGGTTATGTGTGGATGCCGGAGAACCGGAAATCGATGGTTTTTTTGTAGGAGCCGGCTTGCCGGCGATGGCGGCCTTCAATGCGATGCAAGGCTTGCGGGCCTCATCGCCGGCAAGCCGGCTCCTACAGGGGGAGGTTTCAGGTCAGAAGCGGCTGGTCACGCTCAGGCCGACGGTACGCGGGTCGCCGTAGGTGATCACGTATTGGCCCAGTGTCCCGTTCGGACGACCATGGACCTGATAGCGACGGTCGGTGACGTTGTTCACAAACCCGGTCACGCTGAGTTTTTCATCCGGGCTGTACCAGGTCAGGCGAGTATTGGCCAGGGTGTAATGCGGTTGGCTGAGGGTCTTGTCAGCACTGCTCTGGCGATCGGCGAGGAAGTATTCCTTGTCGCGGAAGCTCACATCGCCGCCAGCCACCAGCTTGCCACCGACTTCCAGCGGGAACGTGTAGTCGCCACCGAGCGCCACCACGTTGCGCGGTGAACGCACGAAACTGTTGCCGCTGTAATCACCCGTGACCACCCCGGTGTTGGGGTTGGTGTTCTTGAAGTCGGTGTATTCGGTGTCGAGGAACGATACTGCGGCACGCAGGTGCAGGTAGTCAGTCGGCTGGGCTTCGAGTTCCAGTTCGGCGCCCTTGACCGTACCCTTGGCGCCGTTGGTCAGCGCCGTGGTCAGCACGCCGTTGTTGACCGTCAGCAGGTTCACCTGAATATCCGAATAGTCGTAGTAGAAGATGTTGGCGTTGGCCGTCAGGCGATGGTCGAACCACTCGGATTTGAGGCCGAGTTCGTAGGCGTCGAGTTGTTCCGGGTCGACCGTGGTCAGCTGCGACAGGCTGGTGGACAGGCCGGTATTGAAACCGCCGGAACGGAAGCCATGGGCGTAACGGAAGAACACCCGCACGTTATCGTTGATCCGGTATTCCGGCGTCAGGTCATAGGTCCAGGCTTCCCAGGTCTTGTCTTCCTGACGATTGCCGTTGGTGCCGACGCCAGGCAGCGGCACCAGCGGGCCGTTGGCCGTGAAGCGGGTCAGTTGCGTCAGGTCGAGGTCGATGTCTTTCTTTTCCTGGGTCCAGCGCAGGCCGCCAGTCACGCTGAAATCTTCGGTGAAGTCGTAGGTCAGGTTGCCGAACAGCGCGTAGCTGTCGGTCTTGTGGTCATAGCTCAGATCACGGAAGTCGGTGACGCCGCCGATCTGGTTTGAGCCGGTACCGTTAGGCGTCGGGCCGGGTGTGACAATGCGCTGGGCAGAGCTGTCGAGGTCTTCGTGGAAGTAATGCGCGCCCAGCAGCCAGCGCAGGGTTTCCTGCTGTGGCGATGCCAGGCGCAGCTCCTGGGTGTATTGAGCGTATTTGTTGTCGGAAATCGCTGCGCCGTTGACTTCATAAGGCGTGTAGTCGGCGTCGCTGGTCGCCTGGTTGCGAATGTAGTCATAGGCGCTGATGGAGGTCAGGGTGTAGTCACCCAGGTGCCAGTTCAGGGTCAGCGAAGTGCCGTCGTGATTGAGCTTGGAGTCTTCATTGACGTTGATTGCGATATCGCGTCCATTGGGTCTTACGTAGCCAACGTTGTAATAACGCCCGACCGCGAGCGAACCGTTGCTGCCGTCGCCTTTGAATTCGCGGCTGTGGACCTTGAGCAGTGCCTCGAGATCGTCATTTATCTGAGCAAGAAACTGCAGGCGGACGGCTTTCTTGTTGACGTCGCCATAGGTGTTGTCATCGACCAGGTTTTCCTGGAAACCGTCACGCTCCTCGGAGTACAGCGAGACCCGTGCCGCGAGTTTTTCATCCACCAGCGCTCCCCCCAGAGCGCCGCTGACGATGCGTTCGTTCTTGGTGCCAAACCCGATCGTGCCGAAGCCGTCAGTGTCGAAGGTTGGTTTTTTCGAGATGACGTTCACCGCGCCCGCGGTGGTGTTCTTGCCGTACAGGGTACCTTGCGGCCCGCGCAGGATTTCGATGCGCTCCAGGTCGAACAGAGGCCCGCCGCCGGCAACCGGTGCGTTGAGGTAGACGTCATCGGCGTAGATCCCCACCGGGAAAACGGTGGCTGCGCCGGTATCACCGGTACCGAGACCACGGATGTACCAACGTGGGCGACCATCGCCGTCCGGGTTTTTCGCCGACGTGTTGGGAACGAATGTGGTGATGTCGCCCATGTTGCGCACGCCGTCGGCCACCAGGCTGGTGCCCTGGATCGCGGACACCGCCACCGGAATCTCTTGCAGGGTTTCCTCCCGGTGTTGCGCGGTGACGGTCACGGTTTTCAGCGAAGGCTCCGCAGCCGATTTGCTGCTGTCGGTTTCTGTGGTTTCTGCTGCCAGCAAACCCTCGCTGACGCCACCCCCGGCGAGTAACAAGGTTAGCCAGATACTTTTGGTGATTGGATTAAGTTTATGCATTTGAGTCTCCCCCAGGAAAGTTTCACTAGTGGGGGTTGAGCAGAGATCGTGCCAAGTGCTTTTTTTGCGTGGTTAGTTTTATCAAGATGTTGAAAATAAAGGATTTATAGTGCGATAAAGTTGTGCGTTCAGCCGATTTTTTATGAGTTTGTTAGTTGATTCAAGTCGGCCGGGAAGTGCCTGTCAGGCATTCAGCAGAAGTTGCTTGGCGGGTGTTGCTGGAGCAGCAGGAGTTGAGTGAGGGAGTGTTGCCTGGCCAACAATCCGTTGGCCTTGCGGACTCCATCGCCAGCAAGCCGGCTCCTACAGGTTTTGTGTTGAAGCGGAATAAACATTGTAGGAGCCGGCTTGCTGGCGATGACGTCCTGACAGGCGCTGAAAAACTCAAACCGCCAATCGTGACGTAGAGCCGATAACCTTCTCCAGCACGCTGAAATCGATCCAGTCGCGCACATCGAAACGCCGTGGAATGAAGTCCCAGCGATGCAGGAAATCGGTGAAATCCTGCAGCGCTTCAATGGATCGTGCATCCAGTGTCGTGCGCAGGCGCCGATGGGCGTCTTCACCGTACGCGGCGGCGACCCAGTACTCGCTGGTGTTCAGTTCCCGGGCCAGAAAACGCCGGGTTTCGTCTGGATTGGCCCAGGCCCATTGCTCGGTGCGCAGCACGGTATCAACGATGTTCACGCTGGCGTCGAAATGCTCATGCAGCAGGTGAGTGTCCACGGTCAGGGTCCGTGGCGTGCCGTTGTTCGAGCGAATCAGCGGGTCGGGGTGAGAGCCGGTATCGACGACCACCTGCAAACCGAATTCGTTGGCCAGGTGCACGGCGTGCGCGCCCTTGAGAAAAATCGCATCGATGTCGCCGCGCAACAAGCCGATCAGTTCGTTGTTGCGGCGGCTGACGCGCGTGACGTCGAGGCTGACTTCCGAGCCGTAGACATGCTGTTTCTGATCGTCGCTGTAGGTGCCGCCATAGGGGTAGTCCACCAACTCGACATCAGACACGTCCAGGCCTTCGAGCTTGAGGGCATTTTCCAGGCCGCGCAGGGCCTGGGCGCGAGTGAAGTCGATCTGCACGTTGGCCCATTTCGGCAGTCCGAAGCGGCGGTTTTTCAAGTCGCGAATGCTCTTCACACCGGATTCCGCGGTGGTCAGGATCAGTTGCACCTCGTCGCTCCAGGACAGCCCCAGCACGCGGGTCTGTACGCCGCTGGCATAGGCCCAGATGGCCGGGATATTGCCGCCGTGACGCACCGAGTTTTTCAGGTGATGGTCGTAATGGGCTTCGCGAACTTCCCGCTCACTGGACTCGCGCAGGGATTGGATATTCGTGCCGAACGGCGCAAAGGCTTGCGCCAGTCGACCGGATTGCACGGCGATGCCTAGCCCCGTGGGAACAGGGCTATGGGTATACCAAAGCGTATCGAGTGGTTTGCTCATAAAGTCCTTCAGTGCCGATCCATGAAACCTGGCGGGTTAGCCTGCCAGTGCGGTAGGGGTTTGCAGCAACGCGTCCAGCGGACGAGGATCGATCCAGTCGCGCACGTCGAAGCTTTTCGGGATGAAGCGCCAGCGATGCAGGAAGTGTGTGAAGTCCTGCAGGGCGTCGATGGCCTGCTCATCCAGTTCGGTGCGCAAGCGCAGATGGGCATCGTTGCCATAGGCGGCGCTGACCCAGTACTCGCTGCTGTTGGTTTCCCGGGCCAGGTAGCGGCGGGTGTCTTCCGGATGGGTGTGGGCCCAATGTTCGGCGCGTCGAACGGAATCGAGAATGCCGGTGGCGACATCGAAATGGTTATCCAGCAGGTTCAGGTCCACGGCCAGTGTGCGCGGGGTGCCATTGTTGCTGCGAATCAGGGGCTCGGGGTGCGAGCCGGTGTCGATGACGGTGTGCAGGCCGAACTCATGGGCCTGCCGGGCGGCGCTGGCGCCTTTGAGGAAGATTGCATCGACCTCGCCGCGCAGCAGACCCACCAGTTCCAGGTTGCGCCCCTCGACTCGCTGCGCACTGACCGGCGTGCCGTTTACGGTGCTGACCTGCGGGTCGCTGAACGTACCTTCATAGCGAAAATTCACCAGCTGCACATCGCCAACTTGCAGGCCTTCCAGGCTCAGGGCGTTTTCCAGCCCGCGCAGGGCCTGGGCGCGGGTAAAGTCGATTTGCGCGCCGGCCCAGTCGGGCAAGCCGAAACGACGGCCCTTGAGGTCCTTGACGGTTTTGATGCCGCTGTCGGGAAGGGTCAGGATCAGTTGCACTTCATCGGCCCAGGACAGGCCAATCACCCGTGTCTCCCGGCCCTGGGCCCTGGCCCAGATGGCCGGGATGTTGCCGCCGTGGCGCACCGAGTTGCGCAGGGTGTGATCGAAGTGCGATTCACGCACGGCCTTGTCGGTGGATTCGCGCAGCGACTGCACTTGCGTGCCCAACGCGCCGACGGTGTCTTGCAGCCAGCCTTTTTGCACGGCAATGCCCAGCCCGGTGGGTACCGGGCAGCGGGTGTACCAGAGAGTGTCCAGAGCTTGAGTCATCAATGATTCTCCCGCAGCGCTCAGGCGCTGGCCTTCAAATGAGTTGCCGGTTGTACGGCAGGACGTTGGTGCACCAGTGGCAGTACCTCCTGGCCGATACGCAGGGCTTCTTCCAGGTGAGGATTGCCCGCCAGGATGAAGGTCGAGAAACCGGCATCGCGGTACTCCACCAGGCGTTCGGCGATGTTCTGGTGGCTGCCCACCAGGCCCACGGTTGGCCCCGGCTTGGCTTTGGCGAAGCCGGCCCACAGGTTTGGGCCGATGATCAGGTCGTCGAAGCGGTCGATGTTCTGGTGGTAGGCGGTTTGCCGTGCGCCACCTACCGAATCGGAGCCGCTGGTGAAGCCCTTGGCGACCACGCTGCTCTTGCCTTCAAGTTTGTCGAACTGGCGACGCAAATCTTTCCACGCCAGCTCTTCGGTTTCCCGGGCGAACAGGTCGACACGCAGACCAAAGCGCACGCTACGACCCTGCTTGTCCGCCAGTTCGCGTACCCGATCGATACGCGGCTTGAGCTTGTCGATGGGCTCGGCCCAGTTCAGGTAGACGTCGGCGTGTTTGGCGGCTACATCAAGGGCGGCGTCAGAGAACCCGGAAAAGTACACGCCGGGTTTGCGCTCGTTCTGCAGGCCGTGGGGCAGGGCACCGTTCTCCAGTTGGTAGATATCGCCTTCGTAGGAGAAGCGTTCGTTCTGCCAAAGGCCCTGGATGATGTCGAGGAATTCACCCGTGCGTTTGTAGCGCAGATCATGTTCGAGGAAATCGCCGTTGGCGCGCTGACTGGCCGGGTTGCCACCGGTGATGATGTTCCACTCCAGGCGACCGCGGCTGAGGTTCTGCAGGATGGCCGCTTGTTGTGCGGCATAGGCCGGCAAGGTCCAGGTGGCCTGGAACGCGATCAGGAATTTGATGCGACGGGTTTCACGGGCCAGGGCCGCTGCGGCAATCCATGGCTCCGGGCCGGTGGGCAACAAGGCGCCTTCGAAACCTGCCAGTTCTGCGGCCTTCGCGACCTGGGCAATGTAGTCGATGTAGGTGAAGTCGTCCGGTTCGCCATTGGGCAGTCGTCCCGGGGCGATGTTGCCCGGGCGATAGTGCGGATTGCCGCGGTTGTGTTTGTCGGTGGTCAGTTGCGGGCCGTCGGTGCCCAGTGGCAGGCGCCAGAAAAACTCAGTGCTCATGGGTTGCTCCTGATTCAAGTACGCGGTACGTCGCGCAGGTGCGAGGCTGTCTTGTCAGGGGGGTTGCAACGGACATGCCATGGTCGGCCCGCCGGGTTTGGGCCAGCGGGGCCGGGGG